>JAJHQT010000055.1 GCA_020833205.1 Pyrobaculum sp. | reverse complement strand
CTTGTGTGATTTGGAAGTCCTCTTTTAGAGGCGCATAACCGACGTCTAGACTTGGACGCCCTCACGCACGGCGTCACAAATATTTTTAACTAACGTCCCAAGTCTCTACGTGAAGGCGCTTGCCGAGGCTTTTAGTAAACTTATAGAGAGAATCCGAGGCGTCGATTACATAGACGAAGCAACTTTGCAAGAACTCTCTAGAGAGATCCAGAGGTCGCTACTTAAGGCCGACGTGCCGCTTGACATGGTGAAGTCCTTTACCGAAGGCGCGGTAAAGAGGATAAGGGAGGAGAAGCCGCCAGCCGGTATACCGCCCCGGGAGTATCTTATCTATGTGCTCTACGACGAGTTGGTAAAGTTGCTTGGCGGGGAGCAGCCGGCCGAGTTTAAACCTACCAAGAAGCCGTATGTGGTCTTGCTCCTGGGCGTGGAGGGGAGCGGCAAGACAACCACCGCGGCCAAGTTAGCTAAGTATCTGGTAAAGCGTGGGTATAGGGTCGGCCTTGTGGAGACAGACACAGTAAGGCCTGCTGCCTTTGACCAGCTGAGGCAACTGGCCGAGAGGATAGGCGTGCCGTTTTACGGAGAGAGGGATGGCAGAAACGCTGTGGAGATCGCCGAGCGTGGGGTTCAGAACTTTAAGAACATGGACGTGGTTATTGTAGACACGGCTGGCCGCCACAGAAACGAGGAGGCGCTTCTGCAGGAGGTGAAGGCGATTTATGAGGCGGTGAAGCCTGACGAGGTCATGCTGGTCGTAGACGCCACCGTGGGTAAGCTGGCGGCCGCACAGGCAGAGGCGTTTATGAAGTATCTGCCGATACACTCTGTAATTATCACAAAGATGGACAGCACCGCGAGGGGCGGCGGCGCCTTGGCCGCTGTGGCGAAGACAGGCGCCAGGGTGAAGTTCATAGGCATCGGCGAGGACGTAGACGAGTTTGAACAATTCAACCCCAGGAAGTTCGTGGCGAGGGTGTTGGGCATGGGCGACTTGGAGGCGTTGGTAGAGAAGATAAGGGCAGTATTTGACGAGGAGAAGGTCCTTGAAGAGATTGAGTCGGGGAAGCTTGACCTCCTTACCTTCAAGAAGCAGATAGACGGCCTCCTCAAGCTCGGTCCTTTGAGTAAGGTTTTCCAGCTGTTGCCTGGCGGTCTTGCTGCCAAGATCTCTGAGGAGCAGATTGAACTATCCCAAAAAAATCTAAAGAAGTGGCGGGCTATACTTAGCTCTATGACGTTGGAGGAGTTGAAAAACCCCGAGATACTCAACGCCTCGAGGATACGCAGAATCGCAATCGGCGCCGGCGTGACTCCAAAAGACGTGAAGGAGATGCTTACCGTCTACGAGAACCTCAAGAAGATGTCTAAGACGTTGAAGAGACAGTTGAGGATGCGCATGCCTACAAGGTGAGGCGGTTCCTCGTCCTCACGTCTCTACGCAGATTCAACGAAGAGCCGCATATACACGCGAAGATCCTCGTCGCGGCGCTTCTGATATCCAACGGGGTAAGGCGAGACGCCGAGGCGGTTTTCTACCTAACCGACGTCGACAAGACGGTAAAGATACTGGGAGAAAAAGTAAAGAGGCTCTTCCCTGACGAGGACCCATCTGTCGGCTACCTGAAAAAGGCCCTATCTGGCGAGAGGCTCCCCGGCGTCGTTGCGAAGAAGGGTGCCCACAACTTGGTATCCGGCATCCTCATAGGCCCCACGGGCAAGGGGAGATGCCTCCCCTTACCGCCGTTTACCTACGTGGTGAAGCTGGAGGAGTACGGCCTAGAGGCGGAGTGCGGGTTAGGCATCGGGCGCCTCCCCCCACACCACCAAGTGGTTGTGGTGAATATAAACGTAGATAGGCTACTCCAGGGCAAGCCACAGTTATAAACTACAGCCAGCCCACGCCCGTGGATATATTAGAGAAGTCGCTAGAGATATTGCGGGAGTATCCGCTCTGCGACTCATGTCTAGGGAGACTTTACGCGCAGATGGGCTACTCAATGGAGAACTGGGAGAGGGGCGCGGCCATAAAGACCTTGTTGCATATGCGGTTGGTGACGCAGTTTAGACAAGGCGTAGACGTAAAAAACGACCTTATAAGTCTCGCGAGGGTTCACAAACCCACGCGGCGGTTTCTAGCAAGCATAGGCGTTGAGGTAGAAGAGGCGGTCTGCTATATCTGCGGTGGTCTACTTGCCGACGTAGAGAAGTATGCCCAAAATGTCGTCGAACAGGTTAGCGGTATTGACTTCGACACCTTCGCCGTAGGCACAACTTTACCAGCCGACGTCGTTAAGAGAGAGGGCGAAATAGTAAAGAAGTTTCTAATAACAACAGGCGAGCCCATAAAACATGAGATAAACAGACGCATCGGTAAAGAGGTTTTGAGAGCGCTTGCTGGAAAACGTGTTAATAAGCTTCGTCCGAATATAGTGGTAAGAATAGATCTCCTTACTGGTAAGGTAGAGGTAGTAAAGAATCCCTTACTGGTTGAGGGACGTTACTTAAAACTCGGCCGGCGAGTTGCACAAGCCAAGCGGTTTGGCTCAGTGAAGACCACGTTACTTGAGAAGCTGAGTTATATACGTGATATCTTCGGCGGCACAGAGCACGTTATACACGCGGCCGGTAGAGAGGATAGCGACGTTAGAATGCTCGGCTTCGGCAGACCGGTAGTGGTGGAGGTGAAAAAGCCCGTTCGCTACCACGGCGTTCTGCATAAGCTTGTCGACGACGATATCATCTTTATCCCAACTGGCTTTACCACAAGAGATGAAGTTAGGCGGCTTAAGGAAAAGGCGAAGGTAGACATCAAGCTTTACCGCGCACTTGTATATTCCGAACGTCCCCTTACTTTAGATGAGTTAGGGAAAATAGCAGAGCTAGCTGGGAAAACTATAACTCAGTTTACTCCACGGCGGATAAAAAGAATTCATCCACGAAAGAGGCGGACGCGGATGGTATATGAACTCGCCTGGCGTCTAATCTCGGCACATGTATTTGAACTGTACATCAGATGTCAAGGAGGTTTGTACGTAAAAGAGTTTATACATGGCGACGGTGGAAGGACCGTGCCTAGTGTCGCAGAAATTTTAAATAGTGACTTAGAGGTGCTTGAGCTAGACGTGCTTTCAATAGAATAATTTTTTAAGTGTGTTGAGCAACGAAATTGTGGAGAAGGCAGTTGTGGTAAATTTCGGCGGGCAATACGCCCACCTCATTGCGCGTAGGATACGCGAAAGGGGTGTATACGCCGAGATTATCCAGCCGGAAGACGTGGAGAAGGTGGCCAAAAATCCCGAGGTAAAGGCGATAATCCTTTCAGGGGGGCCGAGCTCTGTGTACCACAGTGTAGCGCCCGATATCCCAGATGAAGTGTTCCAGTTGGGCAAGCCTGTCTTAGGCATATGCTACGGTCATCAACTCATTGCCAAGAAGCTGGGCGGCGAAGTGCGGCGCGGTAAAGGAGAGTACGGCAAGACATCGGTAAGGTTGGTAGAGAAAGATCCTATTTTCGACGGCTGGGAGGCGGAAGAGGTGGTTTGGATGAGCCATGAAGACTACGTGGCGCAGCCTCCGCCGGGCTTCTCGGTGTTGGCTGTGAGCGAAAATGGATACGTGGTAGCCATGCACAAGGGGCTTATATACGGAGTGCAGTTCCACCCCGAGGTCGCACACACCGCAAAAGGCGGACTCCTCCTCGAGAACTTCCTTAGGAAAGTGGCAAAGATAACTGACTTCTGGAGACCGGAGGATCAGATAGGCAGAATAGTGGAAGAGATAAGGCGAAAAGCAACCGAGGGAGACGTCATAGTGGGAGTAAGCGGAGGTGTGGACAGCACCGTGACTGCCGTCTTAGTGCACATGGCCGTCGGCGAGAGGGCGCATGCCATATTTATCAACCACGGGCTTTTCCGCGATGGCGAGCCCGAACAAGTGGTGGCGTTGCTCAACTCGCTGGGCGTCAAGGTTCACGTCGTCGACGCCCGCGAGCGCTTCTTGAGACGGCTCGAGGGCGTGTCGGACTGCGAAGAGAAGCGGCGGATTGTGGGAGAGACCTTCGCTGAGGTGTTTGCAGAAGCCGTCGCCCGATTCCACAATGCCAGATATCTAGCCCAAGGCACTCTTTACCCGGACGTCATAGAAAGCGGGGCGGTAAAGGGCGCCGACAAGATAAAGAGTCATCACAACGTCGGCGGCTTACCGCCTTGGTTCAGCCTGAGCTTGGTGGAGCCGCTCCGCGAGTTCTATAAAGACGAAGTGAGGAAAATCGCAAAGGCTCTTGGTCTGCCGGACGAAGTGGTGTACCGACACCCCTTCCCGGGGCCTGGACTCGCCGTGCGGATAATAGGCCCGTTTACCAAAGAAAAACTGGAAATAGTGAGAAAAGCCACGAAGATCGTAGAGGAGGAGCTGGAGAAGGCCGGTCTTTTGAGAAAGGTGTGGCAAGCGTTTGCCGTAGTAGGCGACGACAAGTGGGTAGGGGTAAAAGGCGATAGACGAGCCGTGGGCTATATCGTAACGGTAAGGGTTGTGGAGAGCGAAGACGCCATGACCGCCGACTGGGCGAAGCTTCCGTACGACGTGTTGGAGAAAATCTCCGCAAGAATAACCTCGGAAATTCCGCAGGTCACCATGGTCGCCTACGCAACGACGACGAAGCCGCCGTCTACAATCGAGCCGTGTTAAAGATGTACGGTCGGCCCTACCGGCTCCGCCTTCACGCAAGCCCGAGACGCGGGCTGGTCTGGCGGGCGGGGAACCGGGGGTTCTCGTAATATTTTTTACCGGGATTTATAAGAGTTGTGTACCTAGGCACTAGATTCGCCATAGCCTCCGAGAGCTACCTGGCCACGAGGACTGGCTACGAGGTCTACAAAACGGGAGGCAACGCCGTGGACGCCATTGCGGCGGCCTCCATCGTGCTTACCTACGTCCTGCCCCATCTCGGCGGCGTCGGCGGCGACTTCCTCGCCTTAGTGCACAGAGGGGGACGCATAGAGGCTGTGGTGGGCTTCGGCTGGGCGCCCAAGAGAGTTCCCAAGAGGCCGCCGCGGAGGGGGCTTCAATCTGCCGTGGTCCCGGGCTACGTGGCGGGGCTTTACGAACTCCACAGACGCCACGGCTCTCTCCCGTGGGAGCGCGTAGTCGACACGGCGCTGGAGGCCATGGAGAAAGCCACTATGCACCCCTCGCTGGCCTCTGCCATAGAGAAGAGCCGGGACCTCCTCGCGGCGGATCCGGGGGGCTGGATATATCTAGGCTTGCCTCAGAGACCAGGCGCCCCCTACCGTATAGAGCCGCTTTTAAGGCTGTGGAGAAAGCTGAGAGACAGCCCGCTTTCTTTCTACGACGAAGTGGCTAGAGATGTGGCGGAGCTAGGCTACTTCGAGGTAGAAGACTTCGCCAGCTACAGGCCGGAGGTGAAAGAGGCCATCGGTGTAGAGTACGGCGGCTGGGCCATCTACGAGACCCCGCCCCCCTCTCTCGGCTTCGCGGTTCTGCTGGCCTTGAAGCTGACGCCAATCGCAAAAGAGCCCTTTAGCTACGTCAGGATAAAAAACGTGGTGTCGGCGCTGAAAAAGGCACACTGGGCCCGCGACAAGTTCCTCCATGACGGAGAAGTCCCAGTCAAAGACCTGTTGGAGGGTAGGATTGAGCTGGGGCATGCCGAGGCGCCGGAACCTACGCCGGGTACTACCTACCTCGCAGCTGCCGACAGAGAGGTCGTCGTGTCTGCAATACAGTCTCTCTACTACCCCTTCGGCTCAGGCGTCACAGAGCCGAAGTGGGGCGTCACGTTTAACAACAGAGCCAGCGACTTCACCACGGCGCCTAACGACGCGGCGCCGCGGAAGAGGCCTGCCCACACGCTGTCGGCAGTGGTCATGGAGCGGGGAGG
>JAJHQT010000077.1 GCA_020833205.1 Pyrobaculum sp. | reverse complement strand
GGCAGATTTAAAGTCGTCGGCACAGTCCTCGTGGGGCAGTACAAAAGAGATGCGCTGATGCCGGGCGAGACTGTCTACGTCACAGTGGGGGCTTTCCTCCCCGAGGGAACCGACGCGGTGGTGCCCGAAGAGGCCGTCAAGAAGGAGGGGGACTACGTCTTGGTGGAGAGAAGATTTGAAAAATACGCCAACGTCGACCCTCCAGGCTCCTACGTACGTAAAGGGACGGTGCTGTTGAGGACAGGCTACGTAGTGACGCCGTTTGACGTAGTTGGCTTGTTAGACGTCGGGATAACAACTCTCTACGCCTATAGGAAAGTAAAAGTAGGCATAGTAGCTACCGGCGACGAGTTGCTGGTGCCGCCGATAGATCCCGAAGTCGCGGCAGAGTTGGTGATGAGGGGAAGAGTTATTGAGTCCACGGCGTCTCTCGTCGCTTGGTACATACAGACCTTTATGCCATATGTCGAAGTCCGCGAAAAGGTGGTAACAGGCGACGCGCATGAGGAGGTCAGAGCCGCCGTTGAGAAGTTCTTAGCTCAATACGATGCGGTGATAATCACCGGCGGCGCAGGTCCCAGCGAGATTGATCATTTCTACAAGCTCGGCTACGAAGGACTCCGGGGCTTCCGCATGAAGCCGGGACGGCCCACAAGCGTAGCCGTGGTAGACGGAAAGCCGGTATTCGGCCTCTCCGGCTACCCCATAAGCGCCCTCCACGGCACGATCAGAATAGTGGAGCCTGTGCTCCGCCACATGGCCAACGTCGTGAGGGCCCCCAGCTACGGCTGGCACTACGCCACAGTCACACAAGACGTGACGGGAGATATGGCGCAGATCGTGAGAGTCAAGCTGGAGATGGGCGAAGGCGGTCTCTACGCCACGCCCATCAAGGCGAAACACCACAGCTTCACCGAGCCTGAGGCAGACGGCGTAGCCTTAATACCTCCAGGCGGCGTGAAAAAAGGAGATGTAGTCGCCGTACTTGCCTACCGCGACGTGAAGAAGAGCTAATCCGCTCTACACTTCTTGATCTTTATCAAACCTCTTCCGCTGAGCATATCTAGGGCATAAAGTATGTATCCAAACCTCTTCTCTACATATTCGCCGCCGTACCAATCGAGATGCGCTTGTATTAACTCGTCGAGACACCACTCCGTCTTCCCGCTTTCCTTAACGATCTTCATTATGAAGCCTGCGGCGTCTTCCACCGCGTTCCACTGATATGCAAACCATACCCACTCCGTCACTTCTATGGCGTAGTAATCCGGCTTGAACTTAGCCACGCTCGTTATCAACTGCAACGCGGCGGTCCTCACCTCCCTCGGCCTGCAACACTCCTCAACGCTTCTCCTAGCCAACTCCACGCTGTCGCCTGTATCCACGATATCGTCCACAATCAACACCTTCTTGCCGCTTAAATCTACGTTGATTGGATACTTTACATACGCCTTCTCCGCCACCTGCGCCGCAGTGGGCCAGTGGACCACTTGAATACTCAAAAGATCGCTAACGCCTAGCCAGTCACAGAGAAGACGGGCAGGCACGTAGCCGCCGCGGGCAATAGCCACTATTACATCAGGCTGCCAGCCGCTCTGCTTGATCTTGTCGGCGAGCCCCCTGCTCCACTCCACTATTTCGTCGAACGTAACGACCTTCACGGGGATCTTCGGCACAAGCCCCCTCTACAAGTCATTTATATACATTGACACACTAACTACAAGGCTCTACTGCGAAAAAGGCCGTACCGAAATCTCGGCATTTAACTGCCCCCTTAAATTCAAAATCTGATGTTCTCACCACGCCGCAGTCCATATCTACGCATTGGTTGAAGAGAAGACCGCCCACTGTACATCTATCTCCGTCGCATGATGCGTATCTAGCCCTCTTGCGCCCCCCATCCACCATCATGTTGAAGTTGCCTGCGGCTATGCGGAGCCCAGCTACGCTAAATGCCACCAGCCACCTCCCCATGACCCGCGCCACCACATAGGGCACAGCCCTCAATATGCTGAGGTCCACCGCGACGCCCCCTGGCACAGCCACGGGGTCCAGCGCGGCGTAGATGCCGAAAAGGAGAAGCCAGCTGTCGGGCCCCGGCGGAAGCCTCCACCTCAAGGCGCTGTATACGCTGTATCTCATGGCAACGGCGAACCCGTACCAAGTCTTGTCCACAAGGTTCAACGCCTCGCCGAACTTCAAAAGGCCGAGGAGAGCAGAGGCACGAGCGTCCAATCTTGGCGGCGTGTAGACACGACGCTCTCTCAACCCCCGGGCTCTCAACACACCCAAAACTTCTCCGCACCTACGAGGCGTCGCCGCTTCTTTTCTGCTATAGATGTCCCACAAAAAGGAAGACCCTCTGGACACGGCGTAGAGATACTCAGCCAGACAGTCGCCGCGGTTCAGCCGATCTGTGGCGTAGAGCTCTGAAAGTCTCAACAACTCGCCGAGATCTGGCATAAAAACATCTCTATAGAAGAACCTAGGAACCTCATAGGGGCCGCCACATAGGTAAACCCCTGCAACCTTAACGGGGCACCTAAGCGCACGTCTAAACGTCACAAGACGCCCTTCTATGTACAAGCCATCGCCCCTAATCTCCACCCTACCCACCAACCTACTCTGACCCAGCTGAAGCTTATCCTCCTCCACCCTCAACACTCTACTTGGCGAAATCCTCACCTCCAGAGGAAACATGCGCTCTGGCTCTAACACAAGGATTTTAATATGGTGATCAATCTGTAGGCGGTGATGACAGGCAGAAGAGGATCGATGACAGAGGATTTGAACGCTGATCCTTTCATCTTCTGACTCGACATTAGAGACAACTGTAGACGCTTCAAAAAGATTTAAAAATAGAAGAGACACAGCTCCAAGGCCCCGGTAGCTCAGCCCGGTCGGAGCGCCCAGGGGCGAAGCCCCGTATGGGAGCCGGTGTAGTGGTTGCGCGGGCTCTGTTTTTTATTATGCTCAACATCTCACCTTCTCTGCATATATTTTTACATAGTGGCTGGTTCACAGTTGTTGTTTTAGCTTGTCTACTCCCACTTCTCCTCTACACGAACCGACCATCAGCTTTAGTTACGACTTATGTAAAACGCCGGATAAGGCTTAAGCAGAAAAGAATTTATAACTCTTGAGCACCAGGCCCACGCAAGACGCACACTCCCAGAGGGGCTAGAGCATCCTCACGTACTCCCTCGCCGCCGCGGCGAATGCCAGCAGTCCCTTGGGTCTGTACACCTCTCTCATCTCGTCTTCGTATACATCAACTCTGCTGAAGGTCAGCTCCAGCCTTGTCTCCTTCACCGAGCCGTTCCGCGCGCAAAAGGCCTTCGGCCGGTAGGGAGAGACACGCCTCAAGCCCGTCCCTCGTAACATACACTTCCACCACGTAGGGGTGGAGAATGCTCATAGGCCTTTGCTTTATCACATCAACCATCCACGGGAATCTGCGCATAACCTTGGCGATCTCAAACTAGGAGAGGAGTATGAGCAGTGGAGAGACCACATAAAAACAGCCGAAGAGGGAAGACGTCTAGTAATAACACAACAACTGCTCAAAAGACTCGCCCAAAACCCAAACACCACCAAAACACTCAACGAAAAAACTTAAAAACATGCAAAAACAAAGACACAGCCCGCGAACCACTACACCGGCTCCGGATAAAACATTCAGGGGCGAAGCCCTGCGTGGGCCTCGTAGCATATCTGCGAGACAGCGGGAGGTCCCGGGTTCGAATCCCGGCCGGGGCTTGTCGAAAGTTTCGTCCCGTGGTTGTCTCTCTTGACGAGTCTATATCTCCTTCTCGCCTGTGTTTAACCAGGTGAGTTTAGAAAGGTCTATGTCTTTGCCGTATTTCAACAGCGACACCATGTTCCAAGTCATTATGCCTATTATGATGTGTCTACAGATTTTCCCACCTATCGTGTTGCCTTCGCATGTGCATTTAGCGCCGTACCAACCTACGGAGGTGTAGTACCACACATCTTGTCTCTTGGTAGACCTTACGGCGAGTCTTA
>JAJHQT010000076.1 GCA_020833205.1 Pyrobaculum sp. | reverse complement strand
GGGGTAGTACTCAGCCGCCACCACGTAAGGGCTCTCCATCAACCTCTTCACCACCGTCCTCTCGTCTTGGTTCGGCTTCGCCGCAAAGACGAAGTGCGGCAGGACCAGCTCGTGGCCGAGGTCCAACGCCCTCCGGACAACCTCAGCGGGGGAGACACCGTCGTCCAGCTCCAACACGATGGACCCGCCCTCCCTATACACGTTGTACACACCGCCCATAGACACCAAGAGGTCTGAAAGAAGCTCCACGTCTCCGTAGCTCCCATAAGTCGGGGTCAACACAAGACGTCTCACGGAGAAAAAGCCGACCTAACCATAAAAACGTAAAAGAGGGACGTTGTTTTAGAGCTGTAGCTCGTCTAGGAACCTCAGCCTCTTGGGTATCGGCGGATGCGTGGCGAAGACCTCCTCAAAGGGGGAGTAGCCAGCTCTCTTGATGGCTTCGACGTCGCTTCTTGTCACGGTGACGAATGGGTTCGCCACGGCGTTTACCAGGGCGTAGATGAAGAGGGCTCTGAACTTGCTCTCCTGCACGGCGGCGCGCGCCTCAGGCGCGGAGAAGTAGAACTTGTGGATCTTGGCCAAGGCAAACTGCATGGCCTCCTTCCCGGCGGCCTTTGCGCCGGCGGTGTCTGCGTAGTACTCCCTCAGCCTGCTGAAGGCCAAGACCAGTAGCTGGATTAAGAAAGACGCCAACACGGCCGCGACGCCGACGGCGAGTAGCGCCGGGCTCCCGCCCCTGTTGTTAGACGAGGACAGCCCCAGGTGTACCGCTGTAACGCCTAGGTAGTACACTATGGAGGGGAGGACGCCGAATAGGAGCATAAGCGCGTTGTCTCTGTGGAGGTGGTGGCCTATCTCGTGGCCAATAACCGCCTCCAGCTCCCGGCGGTCGGTCAGCGAAAGCATGCTGCTTGTCACAGCGACGTATCTGCCTGTGAGGAAGTTGCCGTAGGCAAAGGCGTTGGGCGGTCCGTCCACCACCACCGCCTTCAGCTTAAACGGGGCGCCCAGCCTGGCGGCCACCTCGTTCACAATCTGCTGAAGCCTCGGGTCGGGCCTGGCGCCGTATGACGCGTTGATCATAAACGGCGAGGCGAAGTATGTTATCAAGTTCATCAACACGACGAAGAATATCAGCCCCAGGAAGAAGCCCCAGCCGTAGGCGCCTAGCTGAGGCGCCGCAAATACAGCGACGAGATATATTATGAAGGCGGTAGTGAGCACTATCAACACAGCTGTGAGGGCCATTGCGCCGTACAGCGTAAAGCGGCCTGAGACGGAGCTGGCAACTTTAGGAGCCACGGTGGCCGCCACTATCAACATGAATATATAGCCTATGATGTAGAGGCCTAGGGCAATTGGGTCGAATAGGGGGAGCATGTATGCCTTATGTAAATCCATTTAAAAACTTTTTCGGCAATCACTGCGGTGGCGGTCAAAGACGTCAGCCGGTACGTGAATTCGTCATTTGTCGGACACGGGGACTCTCGTCACGTGTAAAGAGACTTACTACTTTAAAAGTTGTGCTATGGAAGACATATGTGTGTAGATGAACAAACAGCCGAAAAGATCGCCAGAAGGAAGGCGTTGGGGAGATTAGGCGCTTTAAGAAGGTCTGTGGAGATGTTTAAGGTAAGGGTAGGCGACGACTGGCTTTTCGGGTTTATAAAGACGAAGTTCAGAGACGAAGGCTTCCAGGTCGTAGTGAAGTTGACGTATGTAGACTGTAAGGGCGCGGCGTTTGAGAAGATGCCGCCGGAGGTAGCTGAAAAGATTAAGAAGTATGTAGAGGAGAACTTTGCGGCTTTGTTGGGGAGGGAGTTTTCTGGTCTGCTTAGATGAAGAGAGTTATTTTCCACGACTTGGTTACGCTCGACCAGGCGGCTGAGGTGCTTCTTAAATTCGCCGCGCCGCTTGGGGCGGAGAAGGTGGAGCTGGTCTCAGCCTACGGCCGGGTTTTGGCAGAGGACGTGGCGGCGCCCGTCGACGTGCCGCCTTTTGACCGGTCTACGGTGGACGGCTACGCGGTGGTGGCCGAGTCCACGTACGGCGCCTCTGAGCTTACGCCGGTGGAGCTCAAGGTGGTGTGTAGAGTAGAGGCCGGCAGGTGGCCGGAGGCGGAGGTGGGGCCTAGGGAGGCGTGTGAAGTGGCCACCGGCGCGCCTCTGCCGAGGGGGGCAAACGCGGTGGTGATGGTGGAGTACACCCAGGAGAGGGGCGGCGTGGTGCGGGTCTTCCGCCCCGTCGCGCCGGGGGAGAACGTCATGACGGCGGGCTCGGACATATCGGCGGGGGAGGTGGCGTTGAGGAGGTGCACGCGGCTTACGGCTAAGGAGATAGGCGTCTTGGCGGCCCTCGGGCTGGGGGAGGTGTCGGTGGTGAGGCGCCCCCGCGTCGTCATAATCTCCACAGGCGACGAGCTGGCGGCGCCTGGGGAGTCTCTGGGCCTCGGCATGCTCTACGACGTGAACAGCTACTCCTTGGCGGCGGCGGTGGCCGAGGCGGGGGGCGTGCCTCTGCTCTACGGCATCGTGCGCGACGACGAGAAAAGCTACAGAGAGGCCATAGCCAAGGCCTTGGCTGAGGCTGACGTCGTTTTGGTAAGCGGAGGCACCTCCGCCGGCGTCGCCGACCTCACCTACCGGGTCTTGGGCGAGCTGGGCGACGTGCTTTTCCACGGCGTCATGGTTAGGCCAGGCAAGCCGACGCTCGCCGCCGTGGTGGGGGGCAAGATTGTGGTGGGGCTCCCCGGCTACCCCTCCTCTGCACTTATGATATTCCACACCGTGGTGAGGCCCTTTCTGCTCCGCCTTCAGTGTCTAGAGCCGCACCCGCCTGCCGTCTACAAGGCGAGGCTGGCCTTCGGCGTGGAGGGGGCCAAGGGGAGGCGCGCCCTGTATCCAGTGGTCTTGATCGAAAGAGGCGGCGTCTACAAGGCGTACCCCCTCTACGCGGAGTCAGGCGCCATCTCCGTGCTGGCTAGGGCAGACGGCTACATAGTAATACCGGAGACCGTTGAGTTTATGGCTGAGGACGAGGAGGTGGAGGTTTACCTTTTCGAGAGATATAAACCCGCCGAGCTGTACTTCATCGGTAGCCACGACCCGGTTCTAGACGTCGTGTTGGCTAGGCGCAATGTCAAGACTGTGTATGTGGGCTCCATGGGCGGGTTGATGGCGGTGAAGCGGGGGGAGGCGGACATGGCGGGGACGCACCTCTTTGACCCAGAGACTGGGCAGTACAACGTGCCTGCGGTCAAGAGGCTCGGCTTGAGGGGCGTGGCGGTGGTGGGGCTGTACGAGAGGGAGCAAGGCCTCATAGTGCAGAGGGGAAACCCCAAGGGGGTGAGGGGGGTGGAGGACCTCCTTAGGCCGGACGTGGTGATGGTGAACAGGCCCAGAGGCACCGGGACCCGCGCCCTCCTCGACATGCTCCTAGAGAAGATTGCAAGAAGCCTAGGCGCATCTCTAGAGGATGTGGCGAAGAGGATCAGGGGCTACACCCACGAGGTGAAGACGCACACGGCCGTGGCCGCCGCCGTGGCCCAAGGGAGGGCTGACGTGGGAGTCGGCGTGAGGTACGCCGCTGAACTGTACGGCCTAGACTTCATACCCATCGGCTGGGAGCAGTACGACCTCGTCGTGAGGAAGGAGGTATTAGACAAGGCGCTGGAGGTTGCGGAGGAAGCTCTGCGCAACCTGCCCCCCGGCTACCGGAGGTACGAATGGTCAGGCAAGGTGAAGCACCTGGCTGACTAACACTCAGCGACTTAAACGCAGTTCTAGAGAGGAGGCTCACCACCCCGCCTCCCCGAGCCACCTCGCCATGGCCTCTGCGAGCCCGGCGCGGGGACGGCGCTAGACGCTGGCCGGGCCTGCTAAGACCCGCCGCTCGGCGCTGGTATCCGCCACCTCGTCACAAGGTTGCGTATACACAGCCCCCTCTCTGCCGCTGCGAAGGGCCTCTGCATGAGGGGCGGCGACTCCGCTCCCCAACGGCTTAAGCTCGCCGAGAGCCAGGCCCAAGCGACAGACACCTTCACTTCACGGCGGCGCCACGCCGTAGGCGCCGGCC
>JAJHQT010000075.1 GCA_020833205.1 Pyrobaculum sp. | reverse complement strand
AGTTGTTGTTCAAGTGCCTCGGCGAGCTCGGGCCGCACCACCTTAATATTGTCGAGCCGCGCCAGAGCCGCCGGGGTCAGTATCTTCTTCAAAGCCGCCCGTCTCTGGGCGGCGGCGATCTGGGCTTGACGCTCCAGCTCAGCCCTCTTCTTCATCTCCTCTAATTTCTTCCGTCTGAGCTCCTCTAGCTCCTGTTCTTCGTTACGTAGCTGGTCAAATCCTTCCTCTGCCATTACTCCTTAGGCGGTGCTATATACTTAGCCAGCTCAGGCCTTGTTTTTACTAGTTCTTTAGCTATTTTAGACGCCGTCCTATCTACCAGCGACCTGCCCTCCGGGGTCAATACCCGGCCTTGCTTGGTCTTGGCTACGAAGCCGGCTTGTTCGAGTTGTTGCAGTATTTTTCTGATTATTGCGCCTCCAGCCTTCCGGGTTCTCTCCGGCCGTGTCTTGTCGCCTATCTTGGCCCGGTAACCGTATGCAGTCCTCAAGCTGCCAAGGCCCACTGGTCCGTACAGGTACAGTTTTCGCATCAAAGACGCCGCCCTCACGTACCACCAGTCCGGCGTCATAGGCGGCCTTTCTTTATTTGCCCCAGTCTTTACAAAAGGTGCCCAGACAGGGGGTTTAACCTGCGGCACATTTTCCTTTATGTATTTGGCCAACTCCGCGATTAACATGTCGGCGGGGACGTCCTTAACCGAAGTCACGGCAGTGCTACAGCTCTTATTTATAAGATTTTCCGCCTCGTACGGGAGAAGAGTTTATATACGGACTGTCGGCCATAGGCGTCATGAAGTTCTGCCCCAACGACAGAAGTCTGTTGGTGCCGGTAAGGAAAGGTGACAAGAGCGTGTTGCGTTGCCCCAAGTGCGGCTACGAGGAAGAGGTGTCGCAGGGCGCTAAAAACATATACCACAGCAGAGCCGCGGTGAAGAACAAAAACCCAGTTATAGTCGTGGCTGAGACCACCGTGAATTTGCCGAAGGTGAAGACAAGGGGGTGCCCCAAATGTGGCCACGACGAGGCGTATGTCTGGGTGCAGCAGACCCGAGCCGCCGACGAGCCTCCAACTCGTTTCTACCGCTGTACTAAATGCGGCCACACTTGGCGTGAGTATGAGTAATACAGACCCAAGCTGTCTCAGGCTTAAAAACTGAGGAGTTGAATATATACATGTCTAAATACGTGCTTACATATCTCGACGCCAAGGAGTTCGCCTACATTGTGGACTCCATCTCTGTCCTCGTCGAGGAGGCCAGCTTCGTCGTTAGAGGCGACGGGCTCTTCCTCAGGGCTTTAGACGCCTCTAGGACGGCGATGGTGGATCTCTCCATCCCGAAGGAGGCCTTTGAGGAGTTCCCTGAGGTGGATCAGGAGCTGAGAGTAGGCATGAACTTCAAGGATTTAAAGAAGATACTACGGCGTATCAAGAAGGGTGATAAGATCTCTATGGAGATAGAGGAGGGAAGGGTGCGGATTAAGCTATTAGGCAAATCTGTGAGGTCTGTCACTCTGCCCTCTATCGAGGTGGTGGGCGAGGAGTTGCCGACGCCTAAGGTGGTGTATGCGGCCATGGTAAAGACGGCGAGTGACGTCCTTGCGACTGCTGTGAAAGACGCAGATGCCGTCGCCGACGAGGTCAAGATGGAGGCCAACGAAGAGGCGTTTATCATAAGCGCCTCAAGCGACAAGGGCGAGGTGGAGGTGCGCCTCGATAAAAACAGCGAGTTGGTGTATGAATTCGACGTGAAGGAGCCCGCCTCCGCCAGATACTCCCTGGAGTATCTACTCGACATAGTGGGGAAGACTTCTAAAATAAGCGACATTGTTACAATAGAGTTCGCCACGGCGAAGCCGCTCCTTTTGTCTTTTGACATCCCGGCGGGGGGCAAGATCTCCTACTTCCTGGCGCCTAGGGTGGAGTGATTGTAGAAGTCTTTTTCCGCAACTACTACCGAAACTACGCAAGGTTTGACGTAGACGCAGTGGAGAGGCGGGAGTTCGCCTTCCAGCCATTCTCAGGCGGCATGGCTAGACACAAGGCATTTAAAACTTTAGAGGAGTTGAAGAAGTTCGTTGTAGAAAAGACGCCGAGGCATATATACCACTCCTCGGCGTATTACGAAAGGCCGGGGGAGGAGGACATGGAGCGGAAGGGGTGGCTCGGCGCCGACCTCATCTTCGACATAGACGGAGACCACCTCGACACGGAGGCGTGTCGGGAGAGCAAAATGGTGTCGTTGGCATGTCTAGAGGACGCCAAAGAAGAGGCCAACAAACTCATTGTCGCGTTGGAGAGAGAACTTGGTCTGAGGCCCCGCCGTGTGGTGTTCTCCGGCAACCGGGGCTTCCACGTCCACGTGGCAGAGGAAGAGGCACAGACCCTGGGGGCGAAAGAACGTAGAGAACTTGTCAACTACCTAAAAGCCAAGGGCTTCGACCCCTCCCGCTTCGAGGTAAGGCTGGGGAAAAGACGGATAGTTCTCTACGAAGAGGAGGTGGGGGGCAACATGCTACGGGTTAGACAAGGCGTGGAAGACCCCAGAGCTCTCAGAATAGAGATAGACGAAGTTGTGACGCAGGACATACATCGCCTCATCAGACTCCCCGGCTCTCTCAACGGCAAGACGGGCCTCATAGCTCTTCCGCTTACGCCTCAAGACTTGAATAAAGATGTCGAGGCCGTTGTGGATAAGGCAGTGGCGTTTAGGAAGGGGAATCTTAAGTTTAGATTTGAGAAAGACCTCGGCGGGTCTGTACTCTTTGAGAAGGTGGAGGCGCGTCGAGGCGACGTGAAGGTGTTGCCGGCTTATTTAGCAATATATTTAGAACTACAGGAAGTGGGGAAGGTGTATGATTGAAAAGCTGAGGCTTTGGCTGGCGGCTGAGATAAACTCCCGCCTCCTGGCGGACCCACCCTTCAGCTCCTATGCAGAAGTCGCCGAGGAGTTCATAAGAGAACTTGAAAAGACGCCTCTTCCCCAAACTCTCTTAGATAAAGTAAAAGAACAACTGGTTTCTACTCTCCTAGCTATTATAGAGGTTAGGATGAGGAAAATTGTCTGGGAGCTGGGCCAGGGGAGAGTCCCTGGCAGAATGACAGCTGAGGAAGACAGGCTGGTGCGTCCACTACTAAAGATTCAACAAGCAGGCCCGCAGAAGAGGCGGGCGCATGACTACGTGCTTGTCCAGTTCTTAATGCCCCACCCAGCCATAGTAACTGAGGATTTCATCCAAGTGGGCCCCTTCGCCAAGGGCGATTTGGCGAAGCTTCCCCTAAGAGACGCCAAAGATTTAGAGGAGAGAAAAATCGTGAGGAGGTTCTTAGGCGAGTAAAGTTTATTTGCACCTTCTTTTAGGTGGCGTCATGAAGTTTCCCAAGACCGTCAACATTTATTGCCCCCGTTGCAACGCCTACACTAAACACACTGTGTCGAACTACCACGCCGGCCAGAGACGTACGTTGGCAGAGGGCCAGAGGAGATACGAGAGAAAGCTAAAGGGCTACGGCTCTTCGCCTAAGCCTAAACAGAAGCGTCTCGCCAAGATAAACAAAAAAGTTACACTAGTCTTTACTTGTAGTAAATGCGGCTATAAACTAGTTAAGTCTCTTGGTAGGATGAAGAAAGTCGAGTTAGTGTAAACATGCCGCCTAGGTTTAGCAAAGTTTTAATTCCTCAACCCCGCTCTAGATTTATAAAAATAAGATGTCCAGAATGCGGCAACGAGCAGGTCACCTTTTCACACGTAGCCATGGTGGTGCGGTGTCTTGTCTGCGGCCGCGTCCTCGCCCAGCCTACGGGCGGCAAGGCGAGATTTGCGGGACACGTGGTAAAGATCCTCGAGTAGTTTAGATTTTAAACTCCTAGGTTCATTCCCTCTATGAAGCTTGTCAAGAAGGAGCTTCCAGACATGGGAGAGCTCGTGATAGGCACGGTGAAGAAGATCGCAGAGCACGGCGCCTATGTGTATCTAGACGAGTACGACATAGAGGCCTTTGCCCCCACACAAGAGATTATCCAGTCTTGGTTCCACACCATTAGAGACTACGTCAAGGAGGGGAACAAGACCGTGTTTAAGGTGATAAGCGTCAACCC
>JAJHQT010000007.1 GCA_020833205.1 Pyrobaculum sp. | reverse complement strand
TATAAAGCTAACGCGCCGCCTGCGGCGCCGCGTCTCTCAGATATATGCCGTAGGTCCTCAGCAACGCCACGTGCAACGCCGTCATTACTGCATATACGCCCAGCGCGGCGGCGGCTAATCCGTTGATCTCCGCATGTCGATACAGCTCGGCCATCAACCCGGCGAGGAGGCTACCGACGCCTATGCCGAGGCCCAGCATCACGCTGTATATGCCCATGGTGGTGCCTCTGTATCTTATATCTGCCTCGTCGCCGATTAAGGCAAGTATACTAGGCCCGATGGCGGAGGTCAAGAAGAGGAGCGGCGCCGTGAGCGCCACCGCCTCCACGGGGCCGAGGCCGAGGTGGAGCGCCGCGTTGAGCACCACCAAGGCCAGAAGGCCGCCGACCAGCCCCAGCCTGAAGGTCTTTACGCGGCCCCACCTGTCTGCAAGCCTCCCGAAAAAGATAGCCCCGGCGCCGAGCACAGACAAAGCCCCTACGAAGAGGAGACCCACCACCAGACTCTTGCCGATTCTCTCCACGATGTGGCTCACGACGCCACTGCTGCCGACGCCCTCCACCTGCAGAACTCTCGGCGCATACATGCCGAGACCGATTATGGTGGTTAGAGCAAACCAGACAGGCAACAGCAACACTGCTGACGGCGGCAGGACGGAGAGGAGGAACTTGCCTCCTACAGGCGCCGCGGGCCTCGTCTCGGGGAGGAACTTGGCGAAGATCGGCGTTGCGGCTGTCGTAAGCAACGCTATCGTCAAGTAGGCGGCCGGGCCCGTGAAGACCGTGTAAAGAAAGGAGCCCAGGAGGTAGCCGACGCCGTAGCTTCCCAGGTTGATGAACTCGAAGCCGCCCATGCCGAGGCCCCTGTTTCTAACCTCCGTGAGGTCAGTGGCCATGGCGAGAGACGCCGTTAGGATAAACGCCGTGGTGAACCCAATCACGCCGTTGAGCAAGGCCTCGAGCCAAGGCGCCTCGTGGGTGTAGAAGGCCCATGCCAGGAGGAGCATGGCCAAGGACCTCACGAAGTAGCCCGTCACCAGCGTCGTCTTGCGGCCTAACGTGTCGGACCACCGGCCCGCTATTAACGCGCCGAGGGCCTCCAAGAAGGGGTACGCGGCTAGGACGATGCCGGCTTCGAGATTGCCGCCGCTCGCCAGCTTCACGACCAAGAAGGCGCTTGCCCCCGAGCCTATACGCGCCACGAAGATGGGGACGTAAGACGCAGTAAGCCTCACGGCGTCTCCTCAGCTCCCTATTTAAAACTTTCTACAGACCCCCACAAGAGGTCGTGTCGAAATCTAAAAGCCTCCCGAGTCCGCGTATCAACCACCTCAAATTCGTCGTTGACGGGCTTTACGAGATACGGCCCCACCTTCTCCGGCGTCTGGCCGGCCGTCGACAACGCCACGTACATAGCCGCGGCCATCAAAGGACCTCTTAGCCTTGGGCAAAAAGCCAAGGCAGTCCTCCCATTTACTACAAATTCGCCGAGACGCCTCATGAGCTCTTCCAACGCCTTGGCGTCGTCGAGAAGTTCCACGGCCCTCAACGCCCACTTGACCGCGATGCCGAACTCGATCCCCACCCGGGCGAAGAACCACGCGTCGCTCATATTCGCCGCCAGCTTAGCCCTCTGAGCCTCCAAAAGTTTGAGCTGCTCTGTGGAGTAGCCCGAGCTGTCGCCCCCCATCAACACGTTGATGTACTCCTTGAGAAGCCGCCAGCCCCCCGGCCCCAGCCGCTCTTCAAAGGCCTCGTCTACCGCCTCCCCAACCCAGTCTATCAACCTCCTCAACCCCTCTCTCCAGGGGGCAGGCCCGTCGCAACCGCAGTCTCTGCTCCACCTCCCCAACCCGTGGGGACAGCTCCAAGAGGTCCGCTCCACTATCTCCACCTCGCCCCGGTACCCCCTCTCATACAGCCTGCCGAAGTTCGCCAGCTCATCTCTGTGATTAGCGATAAACTGCGCCAGCATCTTCTCGGCGCCTCTCTGGTGGTGGCCGAAGGTCTCGCCGTCTAGGGCAACCACCACGTCGCCAGATGCGCCCCTCAGCGCCTCGACAAACCGCTCAAAGCCCCCGAAAGCCAGCTCGTTAGAGAGCCTCTCATCCCGCACGAAGACGGCTATGCTTCTGCCGCTGGGCAGAACCACCTTGTAGGGCCCCCCCGTCCTCCCTCCCCTGACCTGGCTCTGGGTGAGGACGGTATACGCGATGCCGTTGTCGGCAAGCACCTCAAGCGTCTCGAGGTCAACCGCCATCTCCGGGAGCCACATGCCCTCGGGGCTCCGCCTAAAATGCCTCTTGAAATACTCCACGCCCCAGTAGACCAAGACGTCGCGGTCGCGCCGCGGCACCAGCGGCAAGATGACGTGGTAGTAGGGGTGCGCCACGGCGTTGCCGTAGCCCCACCTCTCCAGCCCCGCCTTATCCGCCTCGCGGAGGGCCATGTACACCATGGGCCGGCTCTGCCTAAGCCAGCTCAGCAGGGTCGGCCCCACGTCGAAGTTGACCCAGCTGTAGTTGCCAAGCTCGGCGTTTGGCTCGTAACACTCGTGGGAGATCCTCTCGTTCCAATGCCTATACGGAGAGGCGGAGGGCTCAGGGAATATCATCTCAAGCCAGGGATCTGCCCTCTCGGGCTGGTAGAGGTGGAGGTGGAAAACAATCACACAAAACAGCCGACGTGAATTTAAAAGACCAGCTTCCCAGCCCACAGCGGCCGCGGCCTCCGACAGCCCCATAGGCTAGGTGAAGCGTTGCATAATACACAAAATACAGCGACAGATGCAACGGATCAGGCACATACTCCCTATCCACCGCGTAGGGCATAAACACCGACACAAAAACCAACAAATTCGTCAAAACCACATACAGAAACACGTACAACAAAAGAGAGAAAAGCCTCCCCCTGCCAACCCCCAAGGCGGCCGCCGCCACAAACCCGCCAACAAACCCCACAAAAACCCCAACAGAGGGGTGAACCACAGCCGCAAACAGAAACGACACAGGGGAAAACCCACCCCCACAAGAAGTGCGCCCCTAGAAAAGCCACTTCCTCGACATAGTTTAAAGCCGACGAGTATATAAACCTAGCGCCTGCGTAGGTCTGCGTCTTATGCGGCTTGCCGCATTGTATATAAACTGTACATAACTACTCGCCGTGGAGCCCCTACATGCCTTGGCGATCGCCACGGCCGTATACGCCGTCTTGCTGGCGGTGACGTATGCAGTAATGGTGTTGAAGTCGCCCCAGCCCTACAGAAGGCCGAGGGCCAGGGAGGTCGCGGCGCTTCTGCTAATCCTGGCGGTTTTCTTCGCCCTTGGCTACCTCCTCCTGGTAGGCCTCGGCTAGTCCCTGTATAACGACCTCGGGGTCGTCGGGGCCTACGTATTTTGCGTTGATGAGCTGGACCCCGCCCGGGAACTGGAAGTAGACGAACTCGCATACCCCTCTGAGGAGCGGGCGCCTCCTTACGTAAATCCTGTACCGCTCGCCGATCTGCAGAACCTCGGCGTCGGGGGAAGGCGCCGAGACATCCTTAAAAATGTCCAACGAAGCTACATAGTTGCCGTCTTCCTCCACAATACGTGCCCTAGGCTCACCCCTCTCGTCTGTATAGATCCTGATCAGAGGCATGGGAGGAGGGGTCGGGGTAAATAAATATGAAAAAGGAAGAGGGGGAATAGGGGGTTGGGGTAAAGACAAAACTGTTTTTACTTTAGATCTGTTCCACCTCGGCGACTGGGCCCCTCCTTCTGTTCACCACGAAGTAGAGGCCGACCGCCGATAGGCCGCCTGCGGTGGCTAGGGCGTCTAGCATCGTGATGGGGACGCCGCCGACCACGGCCACTATAGGCGTCTTGATTATCTTCTCAGTGTCGCCGTTGACCTCAACCGTGTCGCTGACCTTCACCCTGCCGCCCACGTCTACGTTGATCTTGTAGGTGCCGGCTAACATGTCTGGGAACTTCACAACGCCAGCGTTGTCGGTCTTGCCGGAGGCGGGGAATCCGTCTACAGACACGGAGGCCTCGGCGATGGGCTGGTTTAACACGCCGACCACCACCACTTTCACCTGGTAGATGCCGAGCGTCACCGGCTGCGGGTCGGCTATCAGCGAGTTCACAACCACCTGCGCCGCCTTGACGCCCTTGTAGCTGATGTCCACGGTGAAGGGCTCTGGTCTATACACCTTAACCTCCACGTAGCCGGCCGAGGCCGCGGCCTCAAACTTGTCTGCAACGGCCGACAGATGCGGCACCGGCCTGCCCTTGGTGTCTGCCACCGGTATCCGCATAGGCCTCCAGCTGATCATAAAGGTGTAGGCACCGGTCTCCTTGGTGTCGCCCATCTGCACCACCATATAGGCCTGTCTGCCGTCCGGCGAAATGGAGGCAACCCTCACGCCGCCGCCCCAAACCAGCTTCACGTCAGTGGCGTTGGAGATCATGGCGTTACCAGGAGTCCTTATTGCCACTACCCTGGCCAACTCGGGCAGTTGCAACACCACGGCGGTCCACTGTCCGTCCGCCACGTCGACGTCTGTGAGGTTCACCAGCGCCCTGTCAGGAAGCCACTTCACCCGGGCCTCCCTGTATACGATCGGTATGTAGATCACGTTGACCGTGCTGGGGAGGCTCGTCGTGATCTTAAACTGCTCGCCGTACACTATGGCAATCTTGTACCGGATGTTGAAGTTCCACACAGGCGGGATCAGGTAGGAGACGCTCCTCACTATTATGTTCTGGTTGACGTCTGTCACTGTATCCACCAGCCCGCCCTGGATGGCGATGTCGCCTGTGATGTCCTTGCCTATTAAGTTGGCGTCGCCAGTGTAGGCAAACACCACGTAGCCCAGCAACCTCCAGTCCTGGGGCACGCCGACTTCGGCGCCGGTGACCGCGAATTCGCCGTTAGCCGCCACGGTGGCGGTCTGCTTGGACAAGCTCTTCACAAGCATGGCGGCGGGCAACGGCTGGCCCTGCGCGATCATGATCTTGTACTTCCCCGGCGTGTTTATCTCAACCACCTTAGGCTCCACCCTGTACACCGTGGCGGGGGTGCCGTCCGGCTTCTCAACGGCCTTTATCACAAAGGGCGCATAGGGCTCGATGGTGAGCCGGGCCATGGCGTTGAAGCCCTGTGCCAGCTTGCCGTCGGGCACGTTGATCTCGATAGTGGTGTCTCCGTTGAGCGGGACGTAGCTGGCCTTCACGTAGGTGTAGGTGACCCTCACCTTGACCTCTATTTGGTCCTTCGCGGTGTTTACCAAAGTTATCTTAGAGACGTCAGGCCCCGCGTATACGGCAGAGACGAAGCCGTTTTGGTCGAAGGTCTTGCTGAGTTGTCCATCGGCGCCTATCTGCACAGAGGGGTAGGCGCCTAGGAACTCGATCTTCATACCGGCGTACACATAGCCCTCGCCTGGGGTGACGTACGGCTTCGCCAACGTGGCGAAGCCCGCGCCTTGTATCTTAATTGTGGTCTCCTCCACCTTGTAGGCTATTTGTTCGAGTTTTGCGGTCGGCGGAATCACCACCGTCGTTGCGGCTAAGAGCAACGCCGCCAATCCAAGCGTGATTAGGAATGTTTTTGTCATGTAGGGTAGACGCGCCCCCTTTTTAATGACAATACGCAACAACAGATTCAAACTAGAGAGATATTTTGGTAATACACAGCTGATTTATAAATAACCCCCCGCGCCCTCTTCGCCGTGTTTACAGCTCTCCTAACCGCGCGGCGCGGAGGAACCGGCGTCGCGTGTACTCAGCCCTGTTTCCTCACTCCCATGAGGCCCGCCGGGGCGGGGCTCAGCGCCCCGTCTCCTCCAGCCACCTCACTATGGCCTCTGCGAGCTCGGCGAAGCGGGCGAAGCCGTTTAAATGTTCTCTATAGCACTCTATCATTATATGGCCGTTCTTCTTGCGGCGTATCCTCGGCTTTACGCCCGTCAGTGTCTCTAACAAGGCGGCGAGAGAATACGTGAGACTGCTTTAACCGCCCTCCCCTTTGTATTTTCGCATAAAAATTGGCGTCTTAAGCGTACACTTAGTAGCCGTTTGCCGAGTACTTGCCGCCGAGATCTGCGAGAGATTTGGCAGGAGACGGCCGAGAGGGTCGAGACGGTCGCCCCGCCTCCGGGCGCCGCGGGTCGCAGTTAGATGCTTTATAGGTATTACAACTGGGCCAACCTGCTGAGGTATTCCCAGTACGCGTCTAGCTCCTTCTCAATCTCTGCAATTTCTTGCTCCGTCAAGTGGGCAAATCTTCCCTGTAGCTTTAAATACTCCTTTAGCGGCCTCCTCTTCGATTTGTCTAGGTGGTTGTTGCTGGGCGGGTTCAGCTTCAGCTTGCCGTGGTCCCATTCATACAGCGGGAAGTAGCCTGTCTCCACCGCAAGCCTCGCGATCTCGACGGTCTTGTTCTCGGGGTAGCGCCAGCCTGGCACGCAGGGCGCGTATATGTGTAGGAAGGTGGGGCCCTCCTCTGTGTATTCAAGCGCCGTCTTTATCTTGTTGACCATGTCTAGTATGTACGCCACGCTGGCTGTGGCGGCGTATGGCACCCTGTGGGCCGTCACGATGCCCATGATGTCTTTCTTCCACTGGATCTTGCCCTTCACGGCAGTGCCCACCGGCGTGGTTGTGGTCCATGCGTACTTCGGCGTGGAGCCGCTTCTCTGGATGCCCGTGTTCATGTAGGCCTCATTGTCGTAGAGTATGTAGAGGACGCCGTGCCGCCTCTCGAGCATGCCGCTTAGCGACTGTAGCCCAATGTCGTAGGTGCCGCCGTCGCCCGCGATGACGACCACCTTGGTGTCGCCGGCGTCCCACATGCCTTTTCTTTTGAGGGCCTTTATGGCGGCCTCCACTCCGGACGCCACCGCGGCCGAGTTCTCGAAGGCGACGTGTATGTAGGGGTGCATCCAGGCGGTTTCTGGATACGGGGTGGTGGTCACCTCCACGCAACCGGTGGCGTTGGCTATGACGGCGTTTGGCCCTATAGTTTTCGTTATCCACCTCATGGCTATGGCGGCGCCGCAACCGGCGCACATCCTGTGGCCGGGGGCAAAGAGCTCCTCCCGCGGCAGGTCCTTTAGGGTTTTGTAGTACACCTTCATGGGCGCACTCCCATGAAGACTACTTCTTTATTGGGCCGCTCCTTCAACATGGTATATATTTTGTACATATCCTCGACGTACATAGTGCGTTGTCCTATGCCGTGGATTACACTTACCGCCGGCTTATCTACACCATGCATGAACATGGCGGTGGCTACGTCCTTGTAGAGAGGCCCTTCGGCGGGGCTACCGAACATTATAGCTCTGTCTAACACGGCGAAGGCCTTGACTCCCTCCAGGGCTTTCAGCAGATCCATGGTGGGGAAGGGCCGGTACAGCCTCACCCTGACCACACCCGCGGCTATGCCTCTTTCCCTCGCCATATCCGCCGCAGCTTTTGCATTGCCGTAGGCCGCTCCGCCGTAGGTCACTACGGCGTAATCCGCGTCTTCCATGCGGTACGTCTCAACTACTCCGTAGCTTCGGCCGAACTTCTCGCCGTAGAGCGCGTCCACGTCCTTAACCAGCTTATAGGCTTCTCTTAAGGCGGTTGCCTGTTGATACTTGAACTCGTAGTACCAGTCGGGGGAGGCTAGGGGGCCCATGGTGACTGGGCGCTTGGGGTTGAGGGTGTACGGCCTCTGCGGCCTGGGCAGGAACTTCCTTACCTCCTCCTCGTCGTTGAGCTCCACGGGCTCTACGGTGTGGCTCACGAGGAAGCCGTCGTAGGCGACCATGGCCGGCAGGTTCGCCGTCTCGGCGACGCGGTAGGCCTGGATTATGGTGTCGTACACCTCCTGCGCAGACGCTACAATGTAGATTATCCAGCCTGTGTCTCTGGCGTTCATGACGTCGCCGTAGTCGTTATGTATGCTGATGGGCGCAGACAAGGCCCTGGCGGGCACAGCCATGACTATAGGCAGTCTTATGCCACTTGCTATGTGCAAGTTCTCATGCGCCAGCTCTAGGCCCTGGCTGGAGGTCGCAGTGAAGACTCTGGCCCCCGCCGCCGAGGCCCCCACCACTGCGGAGAGGGCGCTGTGTTCAGACTCCACGTGTATAAGCTCTGCGTTGAGCTCGCCGTTTGCCACAAACTCAGAGAGCTTCTCAACGATTGTCGTCTGAGGCGTTATGGGATACACCGCGATAACGTCGACGTCGGACGCCTTCACGGCGTACGCGGCGGCGTAGTTCCCCGTGAGGGCTTCTACCAGTTTAGTCTTCTGCATCATGGAGCCTCCGGCACCATCTCTATAGCCTTGGTGGGGCATTCGTTCGCACATATGCCACAGCCCTTACAGTGGTCGTAGTTGATTTCATACTTCGTGTCGTAGGTCCTTCCGTTTACCTTAAAGACGCCTTTTATCTCCACTATGGTGCCCTCCGGACAGTAGAGCCAGCAGAGCTGGCACCTGACACATCTGTCGTCGTGTATTACCGGCTTGAGAGTCCTCCAGCCTGCCGTTTTGTTTCTCCTGGTGGAGCCGGGCTCCGGAATTACGGCGCCTATGGGGAGCTCGGAGGCTCTGGGGAGGTTGCTCATAGCTCCTTAGTCTCTTGATATGCCAATTCTACAAGCTTCATGTTTAGGTCGTAGAGCCTGCCTGTGAAGTACTTTTTCAACGCCTCAGCCACCGAGTGGAGGGTCACAACGCCTGTGGCCTTCACCACGGCGCCTATCAGCGCGGTGTTGACTACTGGCCGCCCTAAAATTTTCATCGCCAACGAAGTTGCATCTACGTAATAAGTCTTTTGGGGGGCTTTGTAGACGCCGTTTACCACGAGTATCGTGGTGGGCTTCGCGCCTTCCAGCGGGTTTTCGGCTTGGAAGAGGGACTGGTCAGCCACCACGACGACGTCTGGGTGGAGGACTGGCTCCCTGATGTATATGGGCTTGTCTGACACACGTAAGTAGCTCTTTACGGGGGCCCCTCTCCGCTCAGGTCCAAACTCGGGGAACGCTTGGGCGTATTTTCCCTCCAGTATGGCGGCGGTGGCCAGCACCTGGGCTGCGGTCACCATGCCTTGTCCGCCCCTCCCGTGGAAACGGAACTCCATAATTCCCATGTCCACATATATCTACCATTATTTAACCTTATCTATTTCGCATCTGCCGAAACTTTTTTCTAGCACTTAATACGTGTCTTCTATGAGGTGCATATTCGTAACGAGAGATAGGTTCCCCTCTTCTATGTATAAAAAGCTGGAGGAGGTGGGGAGGGTTGAGGTGCATCCTTATGGCGAGTCGCCATGGTCGACTAGAGGCGTGCCCAAGGAGGTGTTGAGAGACGCGGCGCGGCGGTGCGACGCTCTGGTGATCTACATAGGCGATCTTGTGGATAGAGAAGTTTTAGACGCGGCGGAGCGGCTTAAGATTGTCTCTACCGTATCCGTCGGCGTGGATCACATCGACGTGGAGTACGCCAAGAGGAGGGGCGTCGCCGTGGCGCATACGCCGTACGTGTTGGCGGATGCCGTGGCGGATCTGGCGGTGGGTCTCCTAATCGCCGTGGCGAGGAAGATCGCGTTGGGGGATAGGCTGATCAGAGAGGGGAAGGCGGCGCCTGTGTGGGGCAGTCTCATGGGCGTGGATTTAAAGGGGAAGAGGGCGGGCATCGTGGGGTTGGGGAACATCGGCGTTGCGGTAGCCCGTCGGCTTTTGGCCTTTGGGATGGAGGTGGTGTATTGGAGCAGGAGGAGGAAGCCCGAGGTGGAGTTTGCCCTGGGCATAAAGTACGTAGACCTCGACGAGCTTTTAGCGACCAGCGACTTCGTCGTGGTAGCTCTCGCCCTGACGCCCGAGACCGAGAGGTTTTTCGACCGTGAGAAGTTCGGCAAGGTAAAGAGGGGGGCCTTCTTCATCAACGTGGGTCGTGGGAGGCTTGTGGACACCGAGGCCCTCTTGGAGGCGCTTGAGGATGGGCGGCTCGCCGGCGCCGCCCTCGACGTCTTCGACGTAGAGCCTTTGCCGCCTGGCCACAGGCTTGCCAGGCTGGACAACGTGGTGTTGACTCCGCACATAGGCTCGGCGGCTGTGGAGACACGGGAGCGCATGGCGGAGCTCGCCGCAGAGAACGTGGTGGCGTTTTTCAAGACGGGGAGGCCGCTCTACGCGGTATAGCTTAAAAAGAGGAGTCGAGAGCTACATATGCGCGTCTTAATCCCAGTGGACGAGGCCAGGGGGTTGGATTCGCCTATTTCCGACGAATTCGGCGAGGCGCCGTTTTTCCTTGTTGCGACCGACGGCGGGGAGCTCGAGGTGTATAGAAACGAGGAGGTGATCCAGGGACGTGGACATAGGTGGGAGGAAATCCTCCAGCTCAAGCCAGACGTCATCATCACACGGGAGATCGGGAGACCGGCATACTATGCCTTTAGGGCCAGGGGCATTAAGATATTCCTTGCCGAGGGCGCCACGGCGCGTGAGGCGTTGGAGAAGTGGAGACGCGGCGAGCTTCGGGAGTTCCCCCCGGAGCTCGTACACGAGCCTAGACACGGCCGCCACAGAGCCAATTGACGTCCCAGCCGACACATAGACTACGCGGGAGACCGGCCGCATAGGTTCTTCCGGCGATAAAGAGACTTGCGCAAAGGCGGAACTTTGTCTACTGATAAAGCTGAGGGGACATACGGCGCCTCGTGCTTGCCGCCGCTTGTGAGAGTTTACGCCCATAGCCCACGCCATGCGGGCCTTGCAGAGGCCTTTCAGGCGGCCCGAGGCGCTGGCCGCATCTCGGGGCTAATGTGGAGTCAGCCGAACACTAGTTTGTCTAGGTGTGCCTTGTATCTTATCCACCATTCGTAGTAGTCGTCGTAGTCTTCGAACTTCCACTCTTTGGCCCCCAGCTCGGCGGCTAGCGTAGATACGAGGTCCCTGGCCCGTTTGCTTTCCCAGGGCATGGGCTCGGCGCTGGCGAGTTTAGCATAGTAGGCGATGTCTCTGTAAAGGCTGGGGGTGGGGGGTTTTACGCCGATTAATCCGTAGAGGTCTGCAAGGACGGGCTCCGCCCAGCCGCGGTGGAATCTGCATATGCCTGCGTTGTCTATGTAGGCTTCGGCCACGGCGCGTTCGTATGCAGACTTGGCGAATTCTTCCGGCGGCATGAAAGTGGGGTTGTAGTTGGTCCAGTACCTCCCTTGTATGTACATGGGGGCTATTAAGCCGGGCGCCCAGTAGAAGTTGGGGGTCATGTAGCCCTCGGCGCCGAAGGCGGCGTAGACAGCCAGGTCTCTAAAGCGGTGGCCTACGGCTCTCACTCTGTCTTGGAACTTTTTCTCGAGCTCGCGGGCGGCTTTTCTTATGCCGTTTTTGGCGATGAGCGTAAGCACCTCTGTGGCGTTGTTTACGAAGTTCTCTATCAGCCTGGCGGCAAGTTTTGCGTTTTTCTTGGAGTCGTCTACGGGGTTAAACTTAGAGGGGTCGAAGGCGGGCGTGTCGTCTATGCCCACCTCCTCGGGTTTGAGGAGGCCCGTGTACACAGCGTCGAAGAGCCAAGCCACTAGATGCCCCATCTCTATTGCGTCTAGGCCTAGCCTGTCGATTAAGTCGATTAGGGGCACCGCTTCCTCGAAGAGGTAGTTGCCTATGAAGGGCCCCACGGCGTGGAAGGACTCGTAGTCTACCTTCTTTCCCCGCCACACCTTTTTGCACACGACGGGGCAGGGCTCGCCGCAGTTGTACCAGCTCTTGGATTTTTCAAATACCTCCTTCTGGAACGGCTTCCAGAACAGCTCTTGGATTAGGTCTGCGTGTTTAATCCTTTCCTCCTTGGGCATGTATATCGATTGGTAACCGAAGAGCGGAAGCAGGTCGCGGTAGTGGGGATAGTTGACGCCGAAGGTACCTCCTGTGCCCATCTTGGGGTCGAAGCGGTATTTTACAGTCTTCTCGTTCAGCACATCGATATACGCTTTGCCAGTTTTAGCCTTGAAGAGGCTGTTTATGGCCTCTACGTCGACTACCTTTTCGTACAGCGGCCTCTTGGGGCCTCCCACCACTATCGCCGCCACGTTGTGGCCTTGCGCAAGCGCCGTGCCGGGGCCACCCCTCGCCGCGAAGTCCTCGGCGCCGAGCTTAAACTCGCCGCTCCGCGCATCGACGTCGACGGAGACCACCGCGCCGTTGTATGTGGTGTAGGCAGCCGGGCCCACCACAAGAGCCCGCGCGTCGTTTTCCACGAAGAAGTCTCTATGTTCTCTGTAGAGGCTTTTTATCACCTCGTAGGCGTCGCCTGGCCGCACCTCCGCGAATCTCACCTCGCCCCGGGATATGAAGAGGGCGGTGGGCCTAGGCGCTTTACCCACCACGGCCACCGCCTGCGCCCCCATGCCCATGGCCTTGTACGCGGCGCCTCCCAGGGCAGAGACGTGAAGCGTCTTTGTCTGTGGACTCTTGAAAATGAAGAGGAGGCGGTGGACTCCGTATAGTCTTCCGCCCACAAAGGGGCTGTAGCCGAAGACGACGGGCACGTCTGGCGAAAGAGGATCTAGACGCCAGGTTTCTCGTTCTTTGTGGACGATTAGACCGGCCTCTAGGGGACCTGAGGCGTCAAGCTGTTTTACGGATTTGCTCTGTTTTTCTACGTCTATTTCGAGTAATATCACAAAGAGAGGTGGGTGTTACCTAATAAGGTTTTTGCTGTTGTTGAGTATACTCAGTGAACCCGATAACACTTATAAAGTATAGACATATACTTGTCTGTGAAGGTGAGGAACCTCTTAAAAGATGCCATTATTTCATGTCGTGAAGATGAGCCTCTGGAGTGTGCTGTGGCTAAGATGTACGCGACGAATGTGGGAAGTGTCGTCGTGGTAGATATGGCCGGTAAGCCTGTGGGTATTGTGACAGAGCGCGACATCGTTAGGTTCCTCGCCCAGGAGGTCGACTTCAAAACGCCGCTGGGCCAAGTGGCCAAGAAGAGTCTTATCACGGTCTCCCCCGAGGACTCGATAATTTCTGCTACGGTTAAAATGATAGAAAGCAATATACGCCACATGCCGGTGGTCGAAGGCGGGCGGGTGGTGGGCGTCATAAGTATTAGAGACGTCTTAAGAGCGTTGTTAACCGCCGAGGCGTTTCCCTAGGCATATTTAACCTCACCATTTTTCTAGTCTCATGTCGAAAACCCTTCTTGCCAGAGAAGTCGTTAAATTTGTAAAAAACGGTATGGTGGTGGGGCTGGGGTCGGGCACGACAGCACGGGAGTTCATCAAGACGCTTGCTGAGGTCGGCCCCAGCGACGTGGTGCTCGTGCCGACCTCTGCCGACAGCGAAATTCTGGCCGTGGAGCTTGGGCTAGGCGGCCTCCTCAGGCCTCTGTGGGCCGTGGACAGGATCGACCTCGCGGTCGACGGCGCGGATGAGGTGACACGCGAGAAAATCCTGCTGAAGGGGCGCGGCGGGGCCTTGCTGAGGGAGAAGCTTGTGGACTACGCGGCGGAGCGGTTTGTGGTGTTGATAGAGGAGCACAAGCTTGTGGATAGCATCCCGACGCGGAACCCCGTGCCCATAGAGGTCGTGCCGTGGGGCTGGCGGCATGTGGCTCGGGAGGTGGAGAGGCGGTTCGGCGGCGTCGCCAAGCTGAGGCAGGACGGCGGCAAGCTCGGGCCTGTGGTGACGGACAACGGGAACTACATCCTTGACTGGACCCCGCCCTCTGCGTTGGACCCCTCGGCGGAGGACGCGCTTAAGCTTATCCCCGGCGTCGTTGAGACGGGCATCTTTAGCAAGCGGGGAGACGCGGTGGTCTTGGTGGCCCGGGAAGACGGCAAGATATACATGCTCTAATTCTCGATATATACTACCTCGTAGATATATACAGAAGGCTCCGTGGAGTTCAACGTCAAGCTGGCGTAGTGAGACGCCGTGAAGCTCACAGAGAGGCTTCCGCTTGCGCATCTAAGCGGTGTCTTGTCCCTCAGCGTGTACTCCCCAGTCAGCGTGCCTGTGTATGTACCATTTCCTGTCAAGTGGCCGTACACCACCCCGCTGAGCGCCGCGCCTCTTGGGACTAGGGGCTTCAACGTGTCGTAGACGGTGGAGGTTGTTAGGTCGAACGACGTCGATTTGATGCGCTGGACGGTCTCTATCAGCTCCGTGGGCCTCAGCCAATCCACCGCGCCTGCCGCGCTTCGACGCAGAAAGGTTATGTTGTACCGAAATAAGTCGCCCTGGAAGGCCCAGCTGTAGTTCAGCCTCTTGAGGAAGGTCTTCGTCTTAACTTCCTCCATGGCTCTTCCGAAGGCGGGCCCCAGCTCTCTGTACCTCTCGACGTCTAGCGTCTTCACGGCTTCTTTCGCCATCTCCTCTGCCGCGGTGCAGACCGTGTGGTTAAGTTGGCTAGACAGTGAATACCACTGGTCCAAGGTCAGCTTCGCCAGTCGGTAGGCATCCAGCGCTTTGGAGTATGCGTCTGTCAACACAGCGAGCGTCCCAGCCACGGCGAGGAGCGTGAGGGTCACTACAGCGAAGAAGATAGCCCACCACACCCACTAGCAACCATTAAAGGCAGCTATAGCTTTTAAATATGGATGGGGGCTCTGTCGTGATAGAGCTGGAGAAGCCTTGGAGAGACCCCGAGGGGTATCGGCGGGGCCGCCTCCTGGAGGCTAAATACGAGGCGGAGCTCGCGCTGAAATTCTTGGAGGAGGGTCTCTACAGAAACGCCGCAGGTAAGGCGTTCCAGGCGTGGAAGGCGTTGCTGGCCGCGTTAGCCGTGGAACACAGAGATAAGTTGGCAGAGAGGTTTAAGGGGGTTAGGACCACTAGAGACGGGCGCCGGGTTCACCTGGCGGATTTCGTGGTGGCGTTTATGCCCACGGGTTACATGCTCGCCGTGGCCAAAGACTTGGAGGGGGTCACAGCTCTGAGTCTATACGACTTGACGAACTTGGCCCTGAGCCTCCACGAGTTTCAATACAACGGCCTAGACAAGTCGGGAGTCTACAGCAGATACCCCTTCATAGACCTCGTCGTAGAGGACATAAAGAGGGTGATCAACGCCGTCTTTGAAATCCTCAGGAAAGTCGGCGCGACGCCAAATACATAAGTAGGCAACCAGCTAGGGTGGCCGAGTAGGCCATGCGACGCAAAGCCGCCGCTTGTGGTAAAAGGCGCCATGTACATAAATCCAGCTACGCCAAATAAGGCCCTATTTAATGCGTAGCAGGCTACTAAACCGGAAGAGTAGCCGATGAAAGCGGTCGTCACGCCGCTGGAGGCCAAGCCAAGACGGCAAAAGGATGGAGCTGAAAGAGAGATGCCCAGAACAACCGCAGAGAGCCCTACGGCGAGGAATCCCCTCCTCCATCTGCAGAACCTGAACCTACAGACGGCGTACAGCTCTATCACTCACCTAGCCACCCCGTAGATAGCCACACAGCGGAAAGCCAAAGCGTCGCCATCAGCCACGCCACATATCCAGGCAGGAAGGACTCAGGATAAGATATGCCCAACAGCTGGGACGGCTCATTTAGCAAGTGAGAAGAATCCCGTTACGACCGACAGCTAGAGAAAAACCCCGCGCTATAAGTTTCAACTTGCCAGATGTCATGTATAACTTTAAAGGAAGTAGCTCCAGCCCCGCCACCTCAGAGGTTCCCCTCTCCACCACACCACGCCGTTGCCCTCGGCGACCTCCGCAAACTCGACGTAGGGGCTCTCTACGGGACAGCCGCGTCGCACTGCAAAGACGGGGAGGTACTCCTCCCCGCCGTTGAAAACCACCTCCTCCAAGTCCAGGCCCCTCTCCACTGCGAAGGCCTCCACCTCCGCGGCGGCGGGGAGCCTTTTGACGACTATATTCACGCCGCGTGCCATAGACCAAAGCACGTCTGCGAGTCCGTCTGAGGAGTCCATGGAGGCGGTGACGCAGTGCGGCGGGGGCAACGGCCACAGCGGCGACGGGCGGCGCAGGGCCTCTACACCTTTTCTCACGGCTGGGTGGTCTTCCCTCCAGAACCTATATGCAAGGCTTGTGTAGCCGAACTCCGGTATTGTGACAAGGACGTCGCCCGGCCTCGGCACGCGGCCTAGCCTAAGCGTAGACCTGCCCACGAGGACGACGTCCACTACCACATCGCTACCCCGATTTAAGTCACCTCCGACGTACACAAGAGAGAAGTAAGACGCCGCTGCCTTTATCCCGGCGATGACCTCCTCGGCTATGGCGAGGTCGGGCGCCGTGACGGATGCCAGGAGGTGCCGGGCCTCGGCATACTTCACCCGCATGTCGCTGTAGGCCCCGGCGACATTACGCCAGCCGAAGTCGAGCCAGCTCTGGAAGGGCAACTTGGAGGTGGAGGCCGCAGAGCCGTCGATCTTAAGCGCAAGTCCGTCTACGTATACCACGTCGTTCTCCTCAGCCCCCAAATCGGAGAGAAGACGACGGAGAAAGTCTTTCTCGGCCGGCTTAACTGACATAAGCGCGGGGGTCACAGCTGTGAAGTAGATGAGCCAGCTCGCCGGCTCGTCTTCTCTAGCCACTCCTCTATGTCATCTGCGAGCTCGACGTAGTGCATGAAGCCTTCTAGGTGTCCCTCGTAGCAATCGATCATTATCTTGTCGCCTTTCATGCGGTACACCTTCGGCTCCTTGCCCGTGAGGGCTTTGATCAGCGCCGAGAATATCTTGGCGTCTGCCTCTCTGCCGCCAGGCGCATTGACGCTGGCGTATGTGCGGCCCACTGCCGTGTTGGTTTTCCCACGCCTGCTGTAGGTGATTGTGTATTTACGCTCCACGCGGCCCACATGCTCGCCCTCCACGTAGCTCACCTCTACAGTTATCTCAATCCTAAGCATCAACTTGCCGCCTCTGTCCTCCTCAAAGGCTTTTCCGCCTAGTACCTTCACCTTGTATTTCTTGCCGTCTACCTCGACTTCCACCTCGATGTTCTCCAGCGTCTGGGAGCGTCTCGACTTGCCCTTCTCCACGATCTCCTCGACTTTTCTACACACCTCGCTGCACATCCCCCCGTCTGCCTCCTCCGCCCTCAGGTGGATGAGCTTTATAAACGCCTCTGCTAGCTCCCGTTGCGTCTTAGGGCCGTAGACGGAGAGCCAGGCGGCGTGCGCCAAGCCCTCTTTTAAGATCAAGACGTAGCCCATCTCCCCGTTGTCAGGCATCTTCACCGTGATGTGTCTGCCCTCCTTAAGCCCCATCTCCCTAAGTCTCTGCGCCACCTGCTCTACGCTGTCGGGGTTGGGGGAGCTGAATTTGACCACCATCCCGCCGCTATTGGTCAGCCTCACTTCGAACTTCGGCCATCCCTCCATCAACACACGTCCCTTCTCCAGCTTTTTCAGCCAACGCTCCGCCCTCTCCTCGCCTACCGACTTGCGCACCTTCTCGACAGTCTCGGCGATGGCTTTTCTTAGCTCCTCGCGCCCAGCCGCAATCATGTCGGTGGTGGCTACGACGCGCCAGACATCTTTCTTGCCGCCCACTTTCTTCACCTCCACGTCGACGCCCACCAGCTTCAATAGCCGGGCCGCTAGCTCAGCGCGGCTCCGGTCTGTCGATTGGAATAGGAGCTCGATCTTGTCGCTCAGATATACGTTGTATTTGATGGCGGTACCGCCCGCCGATATGATCAAGTCGGCGACAGCGCCCCTCTCGGTCTCACTTATGTTGTCAACCCGTACCTCCACCTGAGCCTCCTCCATGAATTCTTTGAACTTGGGGCTTAAGTACTCTCCGCCAGCCGACGGCGCAGAGACGGCAAGGAGGCGCATAAGCCTCGCCGCGTCTTCGCTGATCGCGGTTATGTTGTAGTATCTGCCACTCCCAACGTACACCCGCATGTTGAACTTCAGCTCGTCGGGCAGGGGCTCCTTGAGCAACAGCAACGTAGCTAGGCGCAGTAGCGCGGCGCCTCCGCCAAGCTCCCCACCGACGGTCAGCACGACCTCACCCGGCCCCACGTGGCCGTCTCCCGCTACCGCAGTTGCGTACATCTCGCCGAAGATGAGCAACGCTTTCTCCATGTCGAATTCTTTATTAAGCGCCTTGTCCAGCATGATAAGCTCAAGGGCTGGGGCGACGAACTTCTTGACAATCCTATCACTGGCGCAGTCTCTAGCCAGGCAATATGTATAGGGATCCTCGCCGCTGAGGACGCGCTCAACGATGCTCCACACCTCCTCTTCAGAGATGCCGACTTCTTTAGCTAGGTTCTTGATGCGGTTCTCCGTCCTTTCCACATGGCTCTCGGTGTAGTAGATAATCTGCTTGGCCAGCGTTTCGGCGTATTCGCCGGCTATCCTCCCACCGCTCAACGCCTCCACCGCCTTGGCCAGCCTCTTGGCCCTCTCCTCACGCCATTTGCTGCCGTCCATGCCTCTCCTCGCCTCGGCGAAGTGGACGAAAAGCGCAAGCTCGCCCAGCATCCTCCTCACAAGCCCCTCCCTCTCAGCATCGCTCATCTTTTCGGGGCCAATCCAGGGCTTTAACTCGTCGGCCAGCTCCTCGACTCTCTTCAATACCCAGCTCCAGTCTATTGCGTCTACCAGCTCCCGCCAGCTCTTGACGGCGCGGCCAGGTTTGCCGCAACGCGTGGTGGAGGAGGCTGAATCATTAGTGAGGCGGTATTTCGACGCTGTGGCCGGATTCCCGCCGGAGGTGGTGGCTGTGGCTGTGCTGTGGACCGCCGCTAAGGCGGCCGGCGTGCCGAGGCCGCTGGAGGACTTCCTCAAATGCAGTAGGGCTGAGGAGCGGAGGGTGAGGAGGGTGGCGTGGAGGTTGAAGGAGGAGATGA
>JAJHQT010000006.1 GCA_020833205.1 Pyrobaculum sp. | reverse complement strand
GCTCAAACCCCACCTAGAGGTGGACGTAAAGAAGGCAGAGGAGCTGGCCGAAGCTGGCTACAGGAGGTTTTCGGACTACTCCGACGCCAACATGGGGACTAAGGCCTATGCCACCCTTCTTTCGATCGCCAGAGGCGGGACATATGGCCATGTCGCCATGTTGCTTATGGAGGAGGGTGCTTTGGCTGATATAGTGTTACTGACGCCGAGGAGCGCCTACAACAAGGCTGATAGGATCGCCGAGAGACACGGCGAGTCCGTCGACCCGTCCCGCTCGCCTAAGGGGGCGGTAGACTGGGAGGATAGAGCTACCTCTGTGCTTCTGCGGTTTTTGGCTGGATACGGCGAGGCGGATCTCAGGTTTAGACTCGTCGAGAAGAGCGGCAGAAAGGGATTCCAGATGTTTAGGACCTTCGGCGGTATCGAGGCTCTCGTCGGCGAACTGTGGATAGGGAAGGTGGCTTACTTCAACGCCAGCGAGGAGGAGTTAAGGCGTCGTGTGGAGGAGGCGAAGAGGACAGCGCCAGACCTCTCGGGTATGGACAAGGCGCCGCAGTACCTAGCGTGGCGCGCCACAGACGTGTCGACCGTCAAAAAGTTGATAGTAGCCGCCACCGCTCATTCTTGGCAGTTGAGGTGGTACTTCAGCCTCCTCGGCGAAGAGAAGTCGTTCAGCGGTAAGGCCAACGTCACGAAGGAGGGCGTCAAACTCATCGCCACTATGTACTGGCCTCGCGAGAGGGAGGACCAGGTCTTGAAGGAGAGCAGTTGGCTGAAGTCCCTGCTGGGTCGGCGCGTGGAGAGCTGGCGGGAGCTGGTAGACGCCATAGACTGGAGCTGGGTCCTGGAGAGAGTTAGGGAGCTGGCCGACGAGTTGAAGCCTTGGATTGGCCGCGAGGATACAAGCGACGTCGAGAGGGGGGGTCTTGTGAGGAGGATGCTTGGCGAGCTTGAACTCCTCGTCCACTTCGCCGAGGCGAGGAGAGGAATGGACGACGACAGATGGCGTGAAGAGCGCGTCAGGAGGCTAGCCAGAGCTGTGGAGACGATGAGCGGTAGGAGGATAGCCGGCGACGACGCCAAGGAGCTGGCTGAATTGATCATCAGCTACGCCGAAAGACGTGAGGAAAGGATGAAAGAGCGCATCAACAACCTGGCTGAAAAGGTCGGAGTCTCTAGGGAGGAGGTGTGGAGCGTCGTCGAGTTCGTCCTCAGCGATATGTACTGCCTCGCGAGGGATTGTGCTAGGGATGAGGTGGTGAGGAAGTTTGTAGAGCCAGCCCTAGAGCTGATTATGCTGGACAAGGCGCTGAGGGGCGAGTTCGACAGGAAGAAAGCATTGCTCATCTTCGGCGAGATGTACGCCACGGCGGTGGCGGGAGACGGCGCGGTGGGGCCAGATGAGGTTATGCTGGCCGTCGGTGAGGAGCTGGGCGGAGGGGCCGCTCTTCTGCGCCTAGCCACGTTGCGACGGCTCAACCGGCTCCAGCCAGACGAGCTGAAGTTCGGCGTGCGGGTATACGTAGAGGAGGGCACATACCGCATAACCGCAACCGGCGAGAACGCGGCGAGGTTTAAGCGCCTCCTCGCCGTAACTGCGCCGTCGGCCGGCGGAGGGTATTTAAGCCCAAAGTTCGAGGAGTTTGTAAAGGAGACCCGGGTGGAGGTGCGGCTTGACAAGGACAGCATAAGGCTGACCGAGCGCGGTCTCGTCGCCGCCGATTTGACAATATCGGAGGCCGGCGTCGCGATCAAGTTCAACGTATATCTACAGAACGACATCCGGCTCCAATTCCGCTCGACGGACCGGAGCCGCGTGGAGCTTGCGGCCCGTCTTTTGAGACTTGCGGGTGTCATTGCAGAGGTGGGTAAGGTTGGCGATAGTGAATGGCACGTCAGAGCCACCACCAACAAGCTGGCGGCCGGGCACAAAGAGCTTAGGAACGCCATCGCCAATATCGTCAGAAAGGCCATGGAGAACGGATGGGTGGACGCCGGCAAGGCCGAGGGCTGGCTGGAGAAACTGGAGGGCGGCCTCGCGCTGATAGAGGGCTGGCCTAGGTACCACGTTGGGCTTGCGCGCAGCGGCGCGCTGGTAATCAGATATCGCTCACCTAACCTCGACAGCATAGAGCGGGAGGTGCAACGGTTTAGGGATATGGGGCTTGTGGAGGGCAGACACTTCTCGGTGGAGACGCCGGGGGAGGGCCGCGACGGCTATGTGTATATCCGTAGGGAGGGGCTTGAACACGCCGCCTGGCTTTCTGTACACGGCTCTGGGAGGCAACGGGAGCTGGCGGCAGACTTCGTCAAGTACATACTAGAGAGGGCGGAGGAGGCGGGCGACGACGTGTACAGAAAGGCCGAGGAGATTGTGAAGGAGGGGAAGGCCAGGGGCTCTCTGACGCTAAAAGGCTTTGAGAAGAGGATTGAGGTGGAAGGCAAGGAACACGTGGTGAAGGTGATAGACGGAGGGGCCGAGCTTGAAAAGAGCAAAGGCGGCAAGACCCTGCTAAGGATTAGGATCACGGCGGAGGTAGACGGTGTGAAAAGCGACTACGTGATGACATACGGCAGGTACGGGAAGCTCAACGCGGCCATGGGACGCGCATACGCCAGGGCCGACGTGCCGGGAGGCAGGGAGGCAGACGCCGAAAGGTTCTCAGCGCTGATGGAGGCTCTGACGGGGAAGAGACCGAGGGTGTACCGCACGAAAGACGGCTCAATAATTATAGACTGCGGCAGAGAGCACCTCGACGGCTTCATGCGCTACGCAGAGCTCGCAGACACCGTAGAAAAGTGGCTCGATGAGACGAGCCAGTAAACGCATCGACGTCTTAGTGTTTAGAGCCCCCGAGCCGACGTAACAACTTAACCTCGCCGTAGCTCCTCAGGACGTCTATTACCAGGGGGATTGGGTCCTCTTCGAGACTTTTGTACCCAGCCAACTTCACGCCGTCCTCCACTACACGCATGAAGCCGTTGCCGGCCCTGATCGTCACTTCCTTGGGACCGAATACAACCTTAAACAATTTCTTGGCCTCTCCCAAGCGTCTGGCCACCTCTGCGGCGAGCTCCAGCTGATCTTTGGTCGGCTTTCCTCTGGGTTTTCTCTTCTTCAACTCGCTGAGGTCCTCCTGTGTGAAGTCTCCCTTAACTACTCCCTTCGGCTTCTCTATCAACGCTGCGTCGTCCTCGTATCCAACTACTTCAAGGTTTTCGCCGTTTCTGACTCTGGCCACGAGTTCTGAGAGAGAAACCTTCTCCACGTTTGGCGGGTTGTTATATAAATATAAACATTCACAGAGATGTGGATGGCGAATACCTTACATACCTCGCCAAGTGCCCCTCCTGCGGCAGGGAGATGGAGGTGTTAAACCAGTTTCTCCGCATAGATCAGTTGACGGGTAGGAAGACCCTGGAGAGGACGTTGGTCTGTAAGACGTGTAACATTAAAATTAGGCAGTACGTCCAGCTGACATGAGCCGGGCAGTTCTATATAAGCGATCTGAGGAAATGAAACAGCGATACTCCTTCTACGGCCTCTTCACCGCTGTTTTACAATTAACGACGCTGTTGATAGGCGGCGTGGTATATGCCTCTAGCAACTTGCCGGTTTACCTCAGCATGAACGCCGCGGTGTCCAGCGGCTACGGGGTTACGATCTTCACGCAAAGTCTCTTAGTCTTGTTGTCGTTTATAGTCCTAGCCGCGGCGGCTCTGCTACTTTTCCTCTCGCGGTCAACCACCTCAAGAGGCGAGTTCTCCAGCTCAAGTAAGTTGATATACTCGGCCATAGCGACAACGGCAATGGCTTTGGCCTTCGCCGCGGCGGCTCTACTTCCGCCTGCGTCTAATGTGATCAACCCACTCTTTTATCTCTACGTGGTGATGATAGCGGTCGTCCTCGCCATGTCCATATACGCAATTGCGCTTCTAAGAGCTGTGGTTAGCTACTACACGCCGAGGCGGAAGTAGCGACTTGGGTCCTTGTTTTTCTCGACAAGGGATAGGCTAAGCAACGCATTTAGCAAGTTGTTAAGCGGCGCCTCAAGACCCTCACAACGGAACGCCGCGCAGAACTCCTTGAGGGGGCGGTGTATATCCACCTTAACCACATAAGGCACCCTAACTAGTTTAGACACTACGTCGTCTCGTAGCACCGAGGCCACCCACAGGGGGAAGGCCCGTTCTTTTTTCTCCCGCTGAAGGAGCTTGACGAGACCCATGACGTTTTTTAAGAAAACCACGCCCAGCTCGACTCTGTCGTACCGCTCGAGCTGCATGGCGACGTACTTGCCCAAATCCACATAGACGTCTAACTTCGGCTCCAACAACTTCAAAAACCTGAGCCCCTCTACGGCAACGTCGCAACGCGCCTTGTCGGGACAGTGGTTGCATCTCTCGCCTAAAGCCTCGCGGGCGCAAATTACACAAGTCTCTGTGACTCTACACATGTCCAGCCCAGGCGCGGCGAAGCCGCACGACCTACAGATCGCGACTCCCCTCGCCGTGTATAGGTTCGCCACCAGTATATATATCCAGTATATTAGCTAAATTCATGACAGTCGCCATAGTCGCAGAGGCTATGACCCCCGAGGAGCCCACTCGCGACATATATTTCGAAGTTAAGAAGAGGGGGCTCCCCGTCCGTTACATACCAATACAGAGACTCTCGGTGAAGATAACCAACAGCGGAGTCTCTGTGGAGACCCGGAGAGGTCCTCTGGAGGTCTCTACGGTGGTCATAAGAGGCTTGGGGTACGTCATAGATTCCAACACCTTCATGAGGAGGGTGTCTGTGCTCAGGATCTTGGAGAGGAGCGGCGTAGCCACGATAAACTCCGTAGACGCCTTGTTGAGCTGTAGGAATAAGCTGGAGACGATTTACCTACTCGCAAAAGCAAGCCTCCCCGTGCCGCCTACCGTCGTCACGGAGGATCTCTACTACGGCTACGTGGCCGCTAAGGAGATGGGGAAGGTGGTGCTCAAGCCTATACAAGGAAGCCGGGGGTTCGGCGCCATGTTGTTCGACGACCCAGAGCAGGCGTTTCAAGTGATGCGGACCCTCCTCATAGCCAAGAACCCGCTCTACATCCAGAAATACGTGGAGAAGCCCAACAGAGACATTAGAATCATCGTGGTAGACAAGAGACCTATCGGCTGCATGTATAGGGTCTCCACCAGCTGGAAGACCAACATCGCCCAAGGCGCCACGGGCGTCCCGTGCAAAATCACGCCAGAGCTTGAAGACCTCGCCGTAAAGGCGACAGAGACGCTCGGCCTCGTGTACTCGGGCGTAGACATAGGCGAGGGGCGGGAGGGGTATGTAGTCTTTGAAGTCAACGCCAGCCCAGACTGGCGGGGCTTTAAACAAGCCACAGGGATCAACCCCGCGGTCTACCTAGCTGACTACATACAGCGCGTCACTAAAAAATAAAAGCAGTCGACATCCCTACCGTGACTCGCTGGATCCTTAAGTGCACGGTCTGCGGCGAGGAGCGTGAATTCGATGCCGGCTTCAACCTCTCGCTGTTCGGCGGTAAGCTGTATCTCTACTGCAGAAGGTGCAGGGCCAACAGAGAGCACCTTATCCTCGGTTGCGCCGAACCTGAGGAGCTCTGCCCCACCTCCGGTGTAGATGTTATAGACTGAAAAAATTAGGGGTAACCCCTGAAGACCGCCTCCTTCAGAAGCCTCGCCAAGTGGGGGGCGCGGCGTTGCAACTTCTCCACCGCGGTGTCTACGTCGTCGTGTGGGGATATGCCGTATCTCTGGAACATGTAGGCGTGGGGGCCCATCACCTCCTGAAGCGTGGGCATGTATATGGCGTGCATCCACTTTAAAAAATGCTCCGTAGCGCCGAGCTCTAGCAGACCAGCCTCAGCTGGATTATGCTACTGGTTATTAGGTGGCTGAGGGCGTTTATACTGCCTAGTATATTTAGCACTTTGCCCAGCTCCTCCGCCTCAGACTCCTCCAACTTGTCCAACAAACGCTTCGCCTCGAGACGCTCCCTCTTCTTCTCCAGCTCAGCCTTGAGCTGGGCGAGGGACTGCCCCACTGACGCTATGCTCTTCTCCATGTCTATACAAGCCGCCCTGAGCCTCTTCTCCCTTTCCTGGAGCCGCTTGACCTGTTCGTTGTAGACGTCCATGCCTATTACGCCCTTGAGGAGGGCCTCCTCAAGCTTGTGGTAGGACTTATCCAGCTCGTTTCTAGACTTCTTAAGCTCCTCAATCATCTTGCCGACCTCTCTCACCTTCACCTCGAAAAACTTGGGCAGAGCCGCCACGTCCAGGTCAACGTACTCCCTCGTTATCCTGACCCTTATGTTGGAGGTGTCTAGGTAGTAGCTCTGCCCGTTGGCGTCTTTTATCTCAACGGAGACGAGCTTCTTCCTCTTCACGTCGAACTCGCCCTTCTCCGCCACGCCGATTAACAACACGCCTCCGATATATACCGGCTTCCCCCTCACCGTAGGCAACTTGACGTCTTTCTTCTCCTGTCTCGCCACCGCCGAGAAAAACTTCCAAATCACGGCTTACCTACAGGCCATATTAAAACCACATGGCTTAAGATAGTTGATACTTGGAGATTTTCATGTTGGAAGAACTGAACAGAGAAATTGCAAGTTGCAACAAATGTCCCCTTCATAAGTACCGCACGCACGCCGTGCCGGGGGAGGGCTCTATGAGGCTTGGCGTCATGTTGGTGGGAGAGGCGCCCGGCGCCGATGAGGACAGAACGGGGCGGCCTTTCGTAGGCGCCGCTGGTCGGCTTCTCACAGAGGCCTTGGCGCGGCTAGGCGTCTCCAGGGGGGATGTGTATATAACCAACGTCGTGAAGTGCCGGCCGCCTAACAACAGGACGCCGACTCAAGAGGAGGTGGAGGCTTGCCTCCCCTACCTCCTCCGCCAGATAGAGTTGCTAAGGCCGAGGAGGATAGTGGCGCTTGGTTTAACCAGCGCCAAGACTCTGCTCCACCTCGTTGGGAAGAGAGTGGAGAAGATCGGCGATGTGAGTGGGAGGTGCTTCCGGGGCCGCGTGGCCGGCGTGGAGGTTGAAATATGCGCCACCTATCACCCCGCGGCTGTGTTGCGGAACCCCAGGCTGAAGGAGGAGCTCATGGGCGACTTGGCCGCGTTTCTAGGCGGCGGGCTTGAACGCTTTTTCTAAATTTATATTGTGGATTCTTCTCGTGGCTTTTGCCTGCTTTAGACGCGGTTGCAACGCGGCTGACCACCTCCGGGAGTTTGAGTACTGCAGGGAGCACTTTGGCGTGGACAAGATACGTAAGGCGCTGGTGGAGCTGACTGTGGAGCAGATGGCTGTTCTGCAGAGGGCTAGGCTGAATTGGCTCAACACGAAAAACCCAGTCTATATGTTTCTCTCGGGGAGCCTTGTAGTTTACTGCGTCTGGGAAGAGACGCTGTGTAAACATCTAGAGGCCATAAGAGCTGCAGGCGCCGCGGAGAGGATGGGGGCCGCCTACTACCTGCCTCACACGCTTCTCTCGGACGAGGTGGTAGAGAACTTGCCTCTACCTGAGGTGACGGAGGAGGAGTACGAGATCAAGAAGTTCTACGTGATGAGCCTAAAGGGACTCGCCGGAGAGGCAGACGCTGTGGAGGCCTTGGCTAAGTTCATAGAGGCGGCGCCGGTGTTCCTGGGGCGGCGGGTGGCTAAGGTGGTGCGGCGGGTGCCCCACATAGCGCAATTGGCCAATAAATACACCGACCGGATAGACCTCCTGCTGAAGCTGGGGGACGGGTCTTTGATGGGGTTTGGGTACGTGGATGTGACTAAGACCTACCACCTGGGCTTCTCCATGGCTAAGAGCTTCCTCCTATATGGACTCGACCACGTAGTTGTCCTCCACCCCTACACAGACCATAGTTTCCACAAAGAGGTGGCGAACAGAGTTAAAAACAGATGGGACATCTCAGAGGTCGGCTACGCCGTTCTCAATCCCATGGAGGAGGAGGTGTACTTCTATAAGTTGCCGCGGGCGAATCGCTACCTTAAAATGAGCATCTCTGCGCAGAAGTACTCCTCTGCAATAAGGAGCTATATAGAGACTCTATGAGAACGTTCGAAAAGACATACTCTCTCTTGCTGGGCAGATCTGGTAAGAGGTTGGCCATATACGCCACGGTGTTGTTGGCCGTAGCCGCCTTGATTAAGGCGTTGACAAACCCCGTGGCCCCGCTGTACTACTTGGGTTTTGGGGGGCTACTCTTCGTGTCGCTTCTCGCTGTGGATAGGACTGTGATCAACACGCGTAGGTCTTACTACGTCGCCGTGGTCTCCACGTTGCTTACCGCCTTTCTCGACGTGGTGTTTCAAAAGCCGCCTCTTACCTTTGCGCTTGTGGGGGCTTTGACGACTGGGGTGGTGGCCATGGCGCTTAGGTGCCGAAGACCCGGCTATCTGCTGCCTATGTTCATATCGGCCGCCACATATTACGTAAACCATCAACTGCCTCTGGCGTTGCTCTCGGTCTTATACGCCGTCGTTCTCTACAGCCTTAAGCCGGCTGTAAATCGAGTGGCGGGCGGTATAGACGCTTTGTGTATGTTCTCCAGCTTTCTCTATGCCGTGTTTGCAGAAGACGACGTAATTGAAGACGCGTTTAGAGAGCTCGGCAAGACCGAGAAGGTGCCGATCCATGTGTACATGATCGGGAGACGCCACGTGGTCGTCGTCTCAGACTTCCACCCGGGCCCCTTTAGGCACATAGGCGGGGGTCAACTGGTGGATCTACTCAACCGGACGGTGGAGGATTTAGGCTTCCGTTTCACCTTCCTCCACGGGGTGGGTAGCCACGAGCGAGACCCCGTAGACGGCGAATCTGTGAAGAGGATAGTGGAGGCGGTGAAGGCCGCTGTCATGGCTATGCAGGATGGGAAGCCGCCGGCTGGCGTCCAGCCGCGGGAGGTTGTTGTAGACGACGTCAAGGTGGCGAGTTTTAGCCTCGGCGCCGCGCCGCATCTCGCAGTGGTTAGCAGGGTGAACTCTGCATCGGACGACATTCCGCTGTGGGTCGCCAGACGGGTAGATTCAGATGTTTACATCCTCGTAGATGCGCAGAACAAGTTCGACGGGCCTGTGCGATGGAGCGAGAGAGACGTGAAGGCTCTTTCAGAGGCGGTGTCGACCTTATATGAGGCGCCGTTATGTAAGTCCTTCTCCATAGGTGTGGGGAAAGTCGACGTAAGATATCTAGACCCGTTGGGGCTTGAGATAGGGCCGGCTGGCGTCTCAGCCATTGTGAACGAATGTGACGGAGTCAGAGGGCTACTTGTGGTCTTTGACGGCAACAACCTAGACACAGATCTATATAGAAAGATCTTGGAGAGGTACAGGTTGAGGGGATACCGCGTGGTGGAGGTGGCAACCACGGATACCCACAGAGCTACGGGCGTTGGGCTCGGCCGCGGCTACAGAATCGTGGGAGAACGCATAGAACACGGCCGTATATTGGAGGCTGTGGATAGGGCCGTGGCCGAGGCTGAGAAGACGCTTGGCGCACATCCAGTCTCCTATCAGAGGGTTGAAGTAGAGACGGGGGTGCTGGGGGAGGGGGGGTTCCAGAGGATTCAATCAGCCGTAAAAATGTACAAAAGAGCTGGGAGTCTTGTGATCTCTGCGGTGTTTCTGGCGCCTACCTTGCTGATCCTGCTTTTTGCATAACGTTTATATATCGATACCGCAGGTCTGTCATGTCTCATAAAACTCCGACTTCGGAAGCCGTTCTCGACTACCTGGAGTCTATGATAGAGAGGCTGGAGCAGTGGGTGAAGGAACAGGAGAGACAGATACGTGAGTTGGAGTCCCACGGAGACGCCATGAAGGTTGCAGATAGACTAGAGCTCCTCTACTCGGCACAGGCCATGCTGGGCTACATCGCCCGCGTCTTGAAGGACTTCGAGTCGTGGCTGAGCAACCCCGTGGTTACCTCTGTGATGCCTGAGGATATGCTTAGGCGTCTTGAGGCGATGTTGAGGGAGGTGGCGATTAAATTCATCCAGGTGGACATCGCACACACGTCTGAGTATAAAGACCTCCTCACTAAGTTCGCCAAGGAGGGCAAAGTGCCCAGCGTCTTAATGCTGTACATTCAGCAGAAGCCCCAGATGCCTCCGAGGAGGAGAGGCGAGGAGGGCGAGACTCCCCGTTTCTTCTAAGGCGGCTTGTATACATCCACACGCACTTTGTAGACGCCGGGGGCGTAGTCTCTCACGATCCTCTTTCCAATAATTTGGCAATCGGGACAGATGTTTTTTACTATCTCTTCGGCATCTCCGTAGGGGTCCTCCTCCCTCCCCAGGTGGTAGAAGTGTACCACGCCGCCTCTCTCGAGGCATTGGAAAGCCAGGGGGAGGTATTTGTAGGCGCCTAGAGGCAGGGTCATTAACACTCTGTCGAATTTCCCCCTGAGCAGTGGGGCCACGGCGGCGACATCTCCATGTACAGCCGCAGCGTTTTTTATCTTGTTGATCCTGAAGTTCTCCACCATGTATTTGAAACCCCAGGGGTTGAGCTCCACAGCCACAATAAGCCTAGGTCTTGCAAATTTGGCGATGGCAATGGCGTAGGGCCCGACTCCTGCGAAGAGGTACAAGACCCTCTCGCCCTCGCCCACCTTCTTCGCGACGTCTAACCTATCGGTTTGATCCCGCGAGGAGAAGTAAACCTTTGTGGGGTCGACTTTTATGTAGTAGCCGTGTTCCTTGTGTAAAACCTCCGTGGGTCCCTCTATTAAGACTTCGAAGTTGTAAAGCCTATAGTCGCCTGTGCGGCCGCCTAGCTTCCTCAACACCGCCTTGACGTGTTTATTAGCCGCAGTTATCGCCCTGGCGATTTCGTACTTATACTCTTCCAGCTCCTCGGGAATTTCAACCACAGCGACGGCGCCTCCTCTAGAGCCTATGATTTCGAAAGACGTGGGTACCCTCTCCATCAGACTAGGAGGCACCACGCCCTCTAAGCGACGTTTAAGCGACACCGGATATAAGTAGGCCGATATTAAAATCTGCCCCTGACCCACTCCTCACGGCTCGGCTTGGCAAGTTCTCGTCATCGTGTGGCGTTTGTTGCTGAGGTTAAAATTATTGCCACCATTAAAAATATATATTTCAGGCCCTCTCTTTTCCGTGTCTTCCAAGAAGAAGAAGACAGATGCCGAGGTGGCCCAGGCCGCTGTGGAGGTCAGCCCTGAACTTGACGTAGAGGAGCTGGAGGGCATTGGGAAAGTTACGGGGGCAAAGTTAAAGGAGAAGGGGTACTACACGATACGTGACGTTGCCTTCGCCTCCGTGAAGGAGTTGGCGGAGATCATAGGTAACGAGGAGCGGGCCGCGCAGATTATAGAGGCGGCGAGGAAGATGCTGGGGCTTCACTCCTTTATCTCGGCGCTTGAGGTGTACGAGAGGCGGAAGAAGATTCGGCGCATCTCTACGGGCGTCAGGTCGCTGGACGAGCTTCTAGGCGGCGGCATAGAGACTAGAGCTGTGACGGAGATAGTGGGCGAATTCGGCTCTGGGAAGACTCAGCTCTGCCATCAGTTGGCTGTGATGGTGCAGTTGCCGGAGGAGCGGGGTGGGCTTGAGGCGAAGGCCATATACATAGACACCGAGAACACCTTTAGGCCGGAACGGATTATGCAAATAGCGAGGGCGAGAGGCGCCGACCCCGACCAGGCTCTGCACAACATCTTCTACGCCAGGGCCTACAGCTCAGACCACCAGATGATCCTCGTCGAGCAGGCCAAACAGATAATCAGACAACACAACGTGGCTCTCCTGGTGATAGATTCCGTAATCGCACACTTCCGCTCCGAGTTCCCCGGCCGGGAGAACCTGGCCGAGAGACAACAGAAGCTGAACAAACACGTAGCTGATCTCTTGAGGCTTGCCGACGCGTACGACGTCGCTGTCGTAATTACGAACCAGGTAATGGCTCAGCCAGACGTGTTCTTCGGGAATCCGTTGAGGCCGGCGGGAGGCAACATACTCGCGCACGGCGCCACCTACCGCATATGGCTCCGTAAGAGCAAGGAAAACATCAGGATCGCCAAAATATTCGACAGCCCCTACCATCCCGAGGGCGAAGTCTCCTTTAGAATAACTGAAGAGGGTCTCGTCGACTAAAACATCAACATCAACCAGTTGTATATCGGCAGAAACTTGAAGTTGGCGGTTGCGAAATCCCAGAAACTTCTATACTTTTCATAAATCGGGTGGGACGACAATTGCGTAACCAGCCGCAGGGCCTCCGAGGCGTGGCCAGCCACGGCCAGGCTGACAGAGACATCTACAGCGAAGGTTCTGACCACGGTGTAGAGCAGCGTCTCGCCTTCCACCACCTCTACCCGAGCCCTCTCAAGCAGTAACGTAGGAGCTACTCTAGCAACTAAGACGTCTACTAGGCGGTTTAACAACGCCAGAGACAGCTCATAGACGAGCTCCTCCTGTTTGACGTCTGGAGGGACGGCCCATATCTCCATCAACTGAGGATCGGTCAGGGCGTGGGCCACGGCCACTTCCCGGAGAACCTTGTAACTATTCAAGGGTAGCGAGACCTTGAGCGCGTAGACATCGCCGATTTCTAGTCTTGTCTCCTCTGCGCCTATGATGACGAGATCAATCGGAAGAGGGCCAAGCGATTCGACGAGCTCCTTAAGTCTCTTCAGCGTAGGTTCGTCAACCTCGCGTAGTATTAAGAACTCCACGGAGGCATCTCAGTCAAAACTTAAAAAGGAAATACCTAGACAATAGTATGCCGTCTCCTCGCTTTGATGTGGTGTTTACCGCCGACAGATCTATGATGTCGAATTACCATAGGAAGGAGTTTTTGGGTTTCGGCACGACCGGGCCCATCTTTGTAGATCTTCCGTTTGGTCTTTCTGAGAGGTTTCACGCGTTCCTCTTCGCGCCTAAGCTTAAGACCGACAAGTGGGGCAGGCCCGTCGAGGCTCCTTACGGCATGAGAAAAATAGAGGCGAAGCTGTTAGACGCCGGCATAAACGCCGCAGTGATAGATCCAGACCACGTCCATAAACACATTCCACGGGCGAGGGTGCTCATGTTGAGCCACCACGACTACTTCGGGCTGAACCCGCCGAGTAGCACGTGGGCCGTCGTAGTCGGCAAGGAGCCCATGAACGCCTACTTCTTTAGACGCTTTATGGAGCGCATCGCGCCTCTGGTCAAAGACGCTAAGGCGAAAAACGGGTTGAAGGTCATCGTGGGGGGGCCAGCCGCGTGGCAGTGGCTCTACTACCCAGAGCTCGTGGAGAGGTGGGGCGTAGACACGATATTCGACGGAGAGGGAGAGAAGCTTATAGTCGAACTCGTGAAACGCGCCCTAGACGGCGAGCCGCTTCCTAAATACGTCTACGTCGGCGTCCAGGAGGCGCCCAGCCTTGAGGAGATCGCCACAATAAAGTACCCAAGCATCAACGGGCTTGTGGAGATTGGGAGGGGGTGTCCAAGGGGCTGTGCCTTCTGCCCTGTGACTCTGAGGGCCTTGAGGTGGTACCCGTTGGAAAAAATCGAGCAGGAGCTGAAGGTCAACAAGGAGGCGGGCATAGTGGACGGGCTGTTGCATGCAGACGAGGTGCCGCTCTATGGCTCAACTGGCGTGGAGCCTAACCCAGAGAAGTTGATCGCACTTCACAAACTCGCAAAACGGTACTACAGAAGGGTGGGCTGGAGTCACAGCACGCTCGTCGCCGTGTATCACGGCGAGAAGAAGATGGGGAAGCTCTTTACTAAGCTGTCTGAAATCATCATAGACGAACACCAAGACTGGTGGGGGGCTCAGATAGGGCTTGAGACTGGATCCATACGGCTGGCTCGCAAAATAATGCCAGGCAAGGCGGCGCCGTACAAGATAAATCAATGGCACGACATAGTGGTGGAGGCCGCCGCGATCATGCACGAGATACGCCTAATACCGGCCATCACTTTGATAGTAGGACTCCCCGATGAGCAGCCAGAGGATGTTGTGGAGACTATAGAACTAGTGGAGCGCCTTAGACCCTACAGAAGTTTGATCGTCTCCTTGTTCTACGTACCGATGAGCCACATAAGGAGCAAAAAGACCGGTTGGCTTGATAAAATCAACCTCTACCCAGAGCATATAGATTTGCTTAAGACTGTGGCTAGGCACTCCATATACTGGGCAAAGGACATAGTAAACAAGTTCTACTTCAAAGGGCCTCGGTATACAATAGTAAAGCTACTCGTCAACTACTTTATAGGCTATGTGGAAAAGAGACTAAGTAAGATCGAGGAAGACGTGGAGCATTACAAAGAGGTGCTCCGGCAGGCAAGAGCAAAGTCAAGAAGAGAAGTCTTAGTATTTCCAGACTAACTCAATACCTTCCTGATTTCTTTTGTGAGGTCTATCTGTGTGCCGATTCCTGCGTGACCAAGAACCTTAGCCAGAAGACAGGCGTCGCCACGAGCCTTGCAACAGCTCAGCGCTACATCCTCTCCGCACTCTACCTCGCCCCCTCTGCAGAGCAGGCCTTCTAGGTATCTCCACGCCTTTTCCAACAGCGGCGCCCGCGCCGTTTTTTTCTCAAAGGCTATGGAGTTGGCTATGCCGTATATGTCGGTGATGTATAACAAAGACTTAACGTCAAGCCGGGAGGCGAGCGACGTGAGGCACGGCAATGTGCGGGGTTCCAAGACGCCTCCGCAGAGCCTTAAAATTTCTCTAAACTTCTCCAACGTCGCCTCGTCCGCCTCTACGTAGGCCAGGAGACCGCTTTGCCAATTCACCAACGCCACACCGCGACGCATATCGTTAAGTGATAGCTTTTATAAATTGGTTACTTTCAACAGGCTATGGCGTCGGAGCTGTGTTTCGCATGTACGGAGCAGAACTTCGCGAGACCAGTGACGGTGGTGAAGTGCACCATATGTAAGAAGGAGGTGAGCTGGAGAGAGGCGGTGGCACACTATATTGAGCATGGCAAAAGAAGCGGCAATGACGTGGTGTGTCCTATTTGCAATACAAAAGTCAAGAGTCAAGAGTATAGACGACACGTGAGGAGGCACTTCGTAAGCAGAAGAGGCACGTCATATATATGCGGCGTCTGCGGCAGAGGCTTCATAACGCTGAGGTCATTAATGGTACATATAATGAAAACACACGAGTGATGGATCTTATTTATTTTATACTTCTAATCTGGCCTCCCTACGTCGCCAACGGCTCTGCGGTTTTTGCAAATCGGCTAAAGCGGCGTCATCCCATCGACTTCGGCCGGCGCTTCAGAGACGGAAGACGGATCTTCGGCGACGGCAAAACCTTTGAAGGCCTCCTCATAGGAGTTGCCGCTGGGACTTCGATAGGCTATTTGCCCAACTTGCTCAGCCCCTACCTATCGCCGCTTGATGCCTTTGTGTTGTCCCTGGCCGCGGTACTCGGCGATCTCCTTGGCGCCTTTATTAAACGCCGTCTCTGCATGCCGAGGGGATATCCGTCATTCCCCCTAGATCAACTAGACTTCTTACTTGTCGCTTTTCTAATCTTCAGTCTCTATGACGAGATCTCTCTTGAATACATAGCGCTGGCGGCTCTGCTCACTCCCGCCATCCACCGCGCTACAAACTACATAGCGTATTTACTTAGACTTAAGAAAGAGCCTTGGTAAACTCCAATCACTCTAGCATTCTACGGCTCTTCCTTTAGTGGCACAAGACGTCATCGCCCGGGTCCTCGTGACGTGGGCGGCAGGGCGTCTGCAAAAGGTCTTGCTTTGTGTGTAGCCTCAAGCTTTTAAGGTAGATATTTTTGGCGAATATGCACATTGTGATTGGCGATAGATCTACCGTAGCGCTCTTTAAGCTAATGGGCTTCGAAGGGAAGACTATTGAGGAGCCTGGCGAGGCTTTGGAGTTTCTTAAGAAAAACCTAGAGACGTACGACGTGTTTTTCGTGACGTCGAAAATCGCTAAGGTCATCAGGAAAGACCTCGACGAAATTAGGATGAGGAATCCACGTAAGTTAGTAGTGGAGGTACCTAGCGTTGAGGAGAGTATGGAGCGTGAGGTTAACTACCTACAGATCGTCAGACAGGTATTGGGCGGATAGAAAGGCGCTTGCGTTTAAAAAACGCGGATAATTAAACGCGGATAATTTTATAAACACGGCAAAAAAGGTACAATATGTCGCTTTTTGAGGACTTGATAAATTCAAAGATTCGAGAACTGGAAGAACTCAAACAGAACCTCCTTATAGACATCGAAACTAAAATCAGGAGGGAGGCCGACGCCGCCCTCAGCAGGTTTTCTACTCAGATAAGTAGCGTCGAAAGCGAGGTTACGCTTGAGAAAGAACGCATACTCTACGACGCGGTTGTGGAGTCAAGGAGGAAAATAGCCGAGACCTACGAACAGCTCCTAAGAGACCTAGTAGAGGCTGTATATAGCAAAGTGGATGAGGAGAGGGGGTCTGAGAAATATATAAAATTCTTAACGTCGCTTATACAAAACGCCATTAATTATGTACAGAGCAAAGACGTAGTCATATACACGTCGCTTAAAGATAGGGGAGTTGTAGAAGCCATAGCCAGATCGCTTGGGCTCAGCGGCATAGTGGCTGAGAAAGATATACGCGGCGGCGTGATAGTGGCCGCCAGAGACGGCAACGTAACTGTGGACTACACGCTGGAGACGCTTCTTGCAAATAGACTAGATGATTTAAAACACCTCCTCTACTCGGAGACGGTATGAGTGGGAAAATTGAGTACATCTCGGGGCCGGTGGTCAAGGCGGATCTCCCCGGCGCGAGACTCTACGAGCTCGTCTTTGTAGGCGAGATTAAGCTCTTCGGCGAAGTGGTGAGGGTGCAGGGAGACAAGGCCTTTGTTCAAGTCTACGAGGACACCACAGGTCTCAAACCCGGCGAGCCTGTGGTGAGGACAGGCGAGCCGCTGAGCGCGTGGCTGGGCCCCACGATAATCGGCAAGATCTACGACGGCGTTCAAAGACCGCTTAAAAACATTGAGGAGATTTCTAAAAGCCCCTTCATCGCCCGCGGCATCGGCTACGAACAGGCGCCGCCCCTCGACTTAAAGGCCGAGTTCGACTTCAAGCCCGCCGTTAAACCCGGCGAAGAGGTGCATCCAGGCGATGTCCTCGGCTCTGTAAAAGAAACCGAGTTAATGACTCATTACATACTGTATCCGCCTCTGCCAGGTCACACGCCTGGCGTAGTGGAGTGGATCGCCGACGGGAAATACAAAGTAGACGACGTAATCGCCAGGATCAAAACTAAACACGGCGTAGTGGAGGTGAAGATGTGGCACAAGTGGCCTGTCCGCAGGCCGAGGCCGTTTAAAGAGAAGCTCCCGCCAGCGGAGCCTCTCATCACCAGCATACGTAGTATAGACACCATGTTTCCAATAGCCAAAGGCGGCACGGCCGCCGTGCCAGGTCCCTTCGGCTCCGGGAAGACTGTCACGATACGCACACTTTTTATGTTTGCCCAGAGCCGTTTCATCATACCGGTGCTCTGCGGCGAACGCGGCAACGAAGCCGCCGACGCCCTGCAGGGCCTCCTCAAGTTGAAAGACCCCACCACGGGCAGATCTCTTCTGGAGAGGACTACAATTATTGTCAACACGTCTAACATGCCTGTGGCCGCCAGAGAGGCTTCTGTCTACATGGGCACCACGTTGGGCGAGTACTTCCGCGACCAGGGATACGACGTGTTGGTACTCGCCGACTCCACCTCGCGCTGGGCAGAGGCCATGCGCGAGGTGGCTTTACGTATAGGCGAAATGCCGTCGGAGGAGGGCTACCCGGCCTATCTGCCCACGAGGCTTGCCGAGTTCTACGAACGCGCCGGCCGCGTTGTGTTAATGGGGAGCAAGGAGCGCATAGGTTCCCTCGCCATCGCCGCATCTGTGAGCCCGCCGGGAGGCGACTTCACAGAGCCAGTTACGTCAAATACCCTCCGTTTCATCGGCGCCTTCTGGCCGCTGTCTCCTAGACTTGCGTATTCAAGGCACTACCCAGCCATAGACTGGCTTGTGGCGTTCTCCCGTTATGTTGACACTGTGGAGGTGTGGTGGTCGAAGAACGTGTCTCCTGAATGGAGAAGAATAAGAGACACCTTCCAATCGATATTGGTCAAGGAGACGGAGCTACAGGAAATCGTAAGGATTCTTGGCACCGAGGCGTTGAGCGAGTACGAAAAGCACATCCTCAACGTGGCTTTCATGATTAGAGAAGGTTTCTTAAAGCAGGATGCATATAATCCAATCGACACACCGTCGGCACCCATTAAACAGTTCCTCCTCATGAAGGCCATATACACCTATTACGAAGAGGGTCTCAAAGCGATTGAGGCCGGAGTCCCTGCTACCACCTTGAGAGAACTAGAGACTGTAAAACGCCTACCGAGGCTCAGGATGGAGATACCCAACGACGTAGCCAAAGAGGAGCTCACCAAGTTTATTGAGAAGTTAACCGCAGAGATCAGAAGCACGGTAAAAAGGTCTTAGTGGCACTGCGATTGAGAAAGGTAGTAAAGCGGCGTGGTGTCTTTTACGCCCTCAATCTTTATCTCAACGGTTCTATCCGTCACATCGCAATAAAACGAGAGTTTTAACACGCGTCGCTTTCCGTCATCTATATATTCATATGCGCCGCTGTGGCCATTAACAACTATCGGCGTACCTGCGAGCCTTTTTCTGCCGGGCTTTGCCACCACTCTTAACGTATACGTGTCTGAGCCGTCTTTTATAAAATGCATAACTTCGCCGTCGCGTACCCATTTGACGCCATTTATTTCACGGTGTCTAAACACGTCGGAGGCCATAGGCATGATGATTATCCTCCAGGTAGGCGGCGCCTTGAGAACCACGAAGTTGTAAAGGCCTAAAAACCTGTTGCCGACTGCTATGGCGTGCCAGCTGTAGTCAGTGGACATGATGCTCCCCAAGGAGGTCAAATACGTCGTGTTCTTTAAC
>JAJHQT010000074.1 GCA_020833205.1 Pyrobaculum sp. | reverse complement strand
TCAGCGACGTCGTGTACTACTGGTACGACACCACCGGGCACAAGCCTTATCTGATTACCAACAAGACACCTGAAGAAATAGCTGAAAAATTCCCCGAAGTGCTGCGCCACCAGGGCTTCAGCCACTTTGACTTAGAGGAGAAATACGATGCACTTCACGACAGAAAAATCCTAGTTACGAAGGTATACGCCAAAGATCCGCTTTCTGTTGGCGGCGGGAAAAAGTCTCTAAGAGACATATTGGGAGAGACGTGGGAATCAAGGATAAAGTACCACCACAGCTATCTCTTCGACCGTAACATAATTCCAGGCATGTGGTATAGGTCAAACGGCAACGGGCTAAGCCCCGTAGAGATCTCAATACCGCCTGAGATCAAGTCGACTCTCGGCAACGTGTTTCAGGCGGAATACGGCAAAGTGGCGGAGGAGTGGATCCCTCTTTTCCAGGCGCCGGTGCCTCACCTCCGCCGAGTGGCCATAGACGTCGAGGTCTACACGCCTCAGGAGAACAAAATACCAGACCCCCGGGAGGCTGAGTACGAAATAATCTCCGTGGCGTTGGTGGGGACCGACGGACTTAAACGCGTGTTGATGCTACGTAGACCTGGTACTAACGCCGAGCTGAGATACCGGCCCGACTACGAAATAATCTTCTTCGACAGCGAATACGAACTAATTAGAGAAGTCCTCAAGACAATTACTCAGTACCCCATAGTCGTGACGTTTAACGGAGACAACTTCGACTTGCCTTACATTTACAACAGGGCGGTGGCTCTAGGCATACCCAAGGAGGAGATGCCCATAGCCGCCAAGCGGGACTACGTCAGCGTGGCGCCCGGCGTCCACATAGACATGTATAAGTTCTTCGCAATAAAGGCCATAGAGGCCTACGCCTTTGGCGGAGTCTACAGAGGCGAAAGAGGACTCGACGGAATCGCGTACGCGATCTTAGGCGTTGGGAAGCTTGAGCGCCAGAAGAATGTGTCTAGAATGGGCTACTGGGAGTTGGCGGAGTACAACTACAGAGACGCCTTAATTACTCTATACTTCACGCTGTACAACGGCGAGATGGTAATGAAGCTGATCATACTCCTCTCAAGAATCGCCAAGATGCCTATAGAAGACATCACAAGGTCGCAGGTCTCTGCCTGGATCCGCAACATGCTTTACTACGAACACAGAAGAAGAGGCTGGCTCATACCCAACAAGGAAGACATCTTAAAGGAGAAGGGTTCCGTACACACAAAAGCCATAATAAAAGGCAAGAAATACGCAGGCGCCGTCGTGCTCGACCCGCCGCTCGGCATCTTCTTCGACGTATACGTCCTCGACTTCGCCTCGCTGTACCCCACCATAATAAGCAAATGGAATCTCTCCTACGAGACAGTCAACTGTAGACCAGACGCCGAGAGGCCAATACCCGAGCTTCCTCATACCGTATGCCGCGACAAGCCCGGCCTCACAAGCACCTTAGTGGGTATTTTGCGAGACCTCAGAGTACACGTCTACAAGAAGCTGGCTAAAAAAGCACCCACGCCCGCCGAGAGGCAACTATACGATGTAGTTCAAAGCGCGATGAAAGTCTTCATAAACGCGTCATATGGCGTCTTCGGAGCAGAGACATTTCCACTATATTGTCCACCAGTGGCGGAGCTTACCACGGCACTTGCCAGATATATAATGACGAGCACCGTGCTGAAGGCGACAGAGCTAGGATTAATCCCTGTGTACGGCGATACAGACTCACTGTTTCTATGGAATGTAACAGAAGATAAAATTAAAAAATTAATTGAATATACAGAAAATATAGGTATAGATATAGAAATAGATAAAATTTATAAATTTGTAATGTTCAGCGGAAGAAAGAAGAACTACCTCGGCATCACCAAAGACAGCAACGTCATAGTCAAAGGCATCGTAGCTAAGAAACGCAATGCGCCGCCTTTTGTAAAAGAATTAGTTGAAGAGATTATAAATAACTTGAAAAATATAAACACTTTAGATGACATAGTAAAAACAAGAGATCTCATAATAGCTATGGTAAAAGAATCCGAGACCAAGATAAAGGAAAAGAAAATTACCTTAGATAAACTCGGCATAAAAATGGTATTAAGCAAGAACTTAAATGAGTACACCAAAAATAAACCTCAACACGTAAAAGCCGCTGAACAACTCCTAAAATACGGAATCCAAGTAGGCAGAGGCGACGCAATAATCATAATTAAGACTAAAGACCCGACAGGTGTAAAACCCATACAACTAGCTAGAATCGACGAAATAGACGAAAAGAAATACTTAGAATACGTCAGCACCTCACTTGAGCAAATACTTGAGGCAATGGGAGTATCTATTGAAGAACTACGCGGAGCCACGCGCCTCGTCTAGAAACCCCCTCAAAACCAACATTAAACTCAACATCTTCACGCAACCTCTACAACATTATCCGACCTCGTCAAACAATTAACCGACGCGACTACGAGACGGTGTTACTCAAGCTCCTCCCCCCTCCTCGGATGCGGCGAGGTTTTGTATAATTCCTCTAAGAACCTCCTCAGTCGTGGCGTCGTCTATGTATGGAAACACCACAGTGGCGTCACCCACTTGGAGACTCTCGCCTGTCCATTGCGCTCCGTAGACTATTTCAAAAACCGGCAACGTCACTTCTATCCGATTCTCCACTCTTTTTGGGGAGTATTTCTTAATTTTTTCTAGGAGCTCTCTCGTCAGAGGCGCTGGATACGATACAGAATAGAAATCTCTAAGAATAATAAAGTCCGAGGATGCGGGGTCCCAGGACTTTAACAAATCTATAGCCACCTCCTTAACGGCCTCCATCACGTCCTTATTCATAACCTCTTTCTTCACTACACTGTTTTTAGAGACGCTGGCAACTACGCTCATTACGCGCCTATCAAACCCACTATTTAAAACTTAGCCTTTTAAAAACCACAAAACCCCGGTAAAGAGCCGCGGCGTTGACTAACACGGCGTATAGATAAAGAAGGGCACCCACAAAGTGGGAGAACACAACGCCAAGAAGAGAGGTTAAGAAGAGGTAAACGACCCTCTCGCCGCGTTCCATAAACCCAACGCCTCTGACCTCCACACCAAGCGCCTCTCCTCTACATCTTACGTAGCTTATTGCAAACGTCCCTATTAGAGCTACGTAGATCACCAAGGGGTCTACGTACCTCCAGAAGTAGACTAAATACGCCGCGTCTGAGTATCTGTCAAGAAACGAGTCTAGGAAAGCCCCTCTTCTCGAGACAACTCCTCTACTTCTGGCAACTGCGCCGTCTAGCCCATCTAATAGACCAGATACCAATATGAAGAGCCACGGCGGGAGATCTAAAAGTAGCACCAGCGGCACTCCGCCCCAGGCAACTAACCCAGACAACAACGTCAACAGGTTGGGACTGATGGGGATGTACCTCCCAAGTTTATCTAGGTTAACTACCTTTCTAAGTCTCTCGGAGACCACGGCGGATTAGACGCGTTAATTAAGTTGTCTTCTAAGCATATACGCCACGTAGGCGGCGGCTTGCCAAGACATATAAGGCAAACTCCCAAGCGAAATCCACACGGCACGTCTAGATAGAAGCTCCTCATCCTCAGCCGAGAGGCCGTCGTGGTCGCCGAAGATAAACAAACCGTCGCCCTCTAGGCGTACCTCCGACACGTCTCTACCACTTTCGTGTAGGTAATAGACGTGTCTATATTTAGCCAATATGGCACGCATGTCGGCCTTAAACGGCCTCTGCGCAAGCAACCAGGCGGCGACGTCTCGCGCCCGGCCAGAGGGGACCGACGTTATGCGGTACGTCGTCCCGTCACACAGCATTACGTACACCTCGCGTATGCCGCCGCGAAGAGACTCCACTAAGAAGTCTATGAGGACGTCGAATCTGTTCTTAACTAGAGAATTAATGTCAAGAGACCAGGGACAAGCAACGTCGCTTTTAATTAAGAAACTCAAAAGACCTGCTGAAGCGGTATTCTCTTCTTTCTCTCCTCCCTTGGACGCACCTTAATAATGCCGAAGAAGACGGCGCAGTTTATACAGTAGGTCTTAGTGACCAGATAACGCGAAATGATGACTCCCTGTTTCTCAAGCTCTCTGGCTAAGTCGGGCGGCACTGGGGAATAGGGGACTGTCAACCTCACGGCCTTAGATCTCGGCGTTACCTTTCCACAGTTGTCACAATACACATAAGGCTCTCGCCCCTTGTCGCCTTTCTTACGGCC
>JAJHQT010000073.1 GCA_020833205.1 Pyrobaculum sp. | reverse complement strand
GCCGCGGAAAAGCCACGAAGATTCCCTGCGCCGTCTCCGGCCTGAGGTAGCCGGCGTTTTCGCTGTAGGGGCCGATGGTGGTCTTGAAGAGGAGGTTAAACCGCTCCACGCCGCCCAAGGGGCCCCCACAGGCGGGACACACTATCTTGTGCTCGTTGATAAGTCGTTGAAGCTCCTCGGCAGACATGCCCTCAGTCGAGATCTTCACCCCCCTCTTGGCCAGCTCCTCCTCCACGAGGTGGTCAGCTCTGTACCTCCTGCCGCACTTCGTACACGCCACGACGAAGTCCGTAAAATGGTCTAAGTGGCCGGATGCTTTGAAGACGGGCTCAGGCATGACGATGGGAGTCTCCACCTCCACAATCACGTCTTGGTAAGGCAAGACGAAGATCCTCCGCCACTTCTCCACAATGTTGCGCCTTATGGCGACGCCGAGCGGCCCGTAGTCGTAGAAACCAGCCACGCCGCCGTAGATCTCTGCAGAGGGCCAGTAGAGCAACCTACGCTTCACGATCTCCTCCAGCAGCTCAGCTCGACGCATTGCCGCCATTTCTACATATATTTTAAGTCTTTCCCCCGTCCGTCTGTGAAGCCCTCAACACGGCTATGGCTCGCATCTCTCTATCTCTTCATCGTGGGGACCGCGTCGCTAGCCTATACGATAGCCGAGTTATTGCTGGGCGTGATTCACAACAGCCTCCTAGTCACAAGCGACGCCATACATGGCTTTATGGACTCCGCAATAGCCTACATCTCCGGCTTCGGCCTTTACTACGCCTCGCAGAGGGGGAGGGCCTTCCCTTGGGAGATCTACAGGCTGGAAAGCCTCCTGACCCTTCTCTCAATCCTCACAGTGCTGACCCTCTACACCTACATGTTGGCCACCTCCATACACCTCGTCGGAGAGCCGACTCCCTTGTGGATGACGCTCCTCCTCCTCGCCGGCGGGGTCCTGACCTACGTCATGTATCTCTGGGAACGCCGCAACTACCACAAGCTGAAACTGGAAATACTGAGGGCAGACGCCCTGCACGCTAAAATAGACACAGCCCTCTCGCTGGCCTCCGCAGCTACGGTGGTGCTCAGCAACTACTTCCACCTCTTGATAGCGGAGGTGGCGGCGGTGTTTGTAATATACGGCTACGTGCTTTACGAATTTACACGGCTTGCAAAAGACGCCGCCTACGGAATACTAGGAGCCCTCTACAAAGACCCCGCCCTAGAGGATAAGATAAGAGAGGCCGCGGCGGAGCTCGGCAGGCCGATAGACGTAAAGATCCGACGCGCCGGGAGCTTCCTGGTGGTCTACAGCCTCGTAGCGGTGAGCCCCGACATGACAGTGGGACGTCTCCACGTCCTCAGGACGAAGGCGATAAAGACAATATCGAAACTACATCCCCTCATCGTCCACGTGGACATAAAATTTGTGCCGAGACGAAAGGAGTATAAACGCCCAATCAAAAGCCGCCATGCTTAAAAACGTCTGCCGGCAAAACGACGTCAAGCTCTTCGGGGCGCCTATGGAGGACACGTTAAGCTTCAGGCCGGGCACCCGCTTCGCCCCTCAGAAGATCCGCGCAATACTCCCCTACCTTGAATACACCACCTTGTTCGGCAACGTGACGAAGCCCCTATGCGACCTAGGCGACGTGGAGCTCCTCCAGGGGGCCCCCGCGGAAAACGTGGCGAGGATCGAGAGGTTCATACAGAAGGTGGACCCCCCGTTCATCATGTTGGGTGGCGAACACACGGCCACGCTGGCCACCCTCAACGTGGTTAGGCCCGACACGTACGTGCACATAGACGCCCACTTCGACCTCCGCGACCAGTGGCCCCCCGGCCAGAAGCTGTCCCACGCCACCTTCGCCAGGAGAGCCCACGAAAAGCTGGGCTTCTACGCCATATACATCGGCGTCAGGGCGTACGACGACGAGGAATACAAATACGCAGAAGAAGCCGACTTCTACGTCCTACAGGGAAGCGACTTCACTAGAGGCGATGTGGCAGACGCAGTATCCACCGCGTCGGGAAGAGTATACCTCAGCCTCGACATAGATGTGCTAGACCCGTCTGAAGCGCCCGGCGTCGGGACGCCGGAGGCCGGGGGGTTGACCTACAGAAAACTCGAATACCTACTCGCCGACCTCATACTCACCCTAAGACCCGTCGCCGTAGACGTAATGGAGTATTCGCCCCCCAATGACGTGTCCGACATAACGGCTGTGAAGGTGGTAAGATTGATCATGCACATCGCCGCGATGCTCCGCTGATCAGCCAGTACGCCTCTCTTCATAGTCAGCCGCGAGCTACTACATCACCGCTTAATAATATACGCCAATCTTAAAAAATTGCTGAGTCGTGAAGAGCAAGGGCGAGACGTCGCAGGTGGCGAAAAATCCAAAAACCTATGCAAAACGTCATCCATGCGGGCGCTTTTCATAGGCCGCTTCCAGCCCCTGCACTGGGGACACGTAAAAGTTGTGGAGTGGCTCTTGACGCATTACGAAGAGGTTGTTGTAGCAATAGGCTCCGCCGACAAAGCCCTCACCTTCGACAACCCCTTCACGCCCGGCGAGCGCCTAGAGATGTTCAGAAGACACTTCGCCGGAAACTGCCGACTCCTCTTCTGCACCGTGCCGGACACCAACGGCCCAGCGAGCCTCTGGGGCGCCTACGTGAGACACTGGTGCCCCCCCTACCACATAGCCTACTCAAACAACCCCTGGGTCGCGGCGGCGCTGGGGCACTGGAACGTCGAGGTGAGAAGCCATCCCACATACCCCGGATACTCCGCCACAGCCGTGAGACAAGCCATAGCCCAGGGAGACGAGAAGTGGCGAGAAATGGTGCCCCTAGTCGTAGCCAAATACATAGAAGAAATAGGCGGCGTCGCCCGAATACGGCAACTAGCAAAAACGTCGCATTAAGAGCTGACTATTTATCTTAGGCGTTGTGTACTGCAGTTTTAAGCACCGCCCATTCCTCATGGCTTTTGAGCCTTCGTGTCGAAGGCGTAGTAAAGGAGTTGGTAAAGGCTTGTGATGACCCTCTTCGCCTTTCTGCACGCGCCGTGGTGTCTGGCTATACATACCCCGAGGGCGCCTGCGTTTTCGGCCATTTCCATGTCGTAGTCCGAGTCGCCGACCACCACCATGTCTTTCACGCCTACGGAGAAGCGTTTGGCGACTAGGTAGAGGGGGTCAGGCGCCGGCTTGCCCCTGGGCACCTCGTCGCCGCCCACCACAAAATCGACGTACTGCGCCAGGCCAACGGCGTCGAGCACCTTCCTGGCCACGTAGCCGCTAGAGGAGGTCACCACCGCGATCGGCCTAGGCAACCTTCCGAGCACCTCGGCGTCTTGGTATGGGCGGACAAGGGCAAGATACTTCTCGAGGAAGAGTCTGTTTTTAAGCCTGGCGAGCTCCTCGGCGCGTTCCGGCAGTAGGCGGGCCGCGATGTCCCGTGCGGGGAGGCCCATCAACGGCCTCACCTCCTCGTACCGCGTCTCCACGCCCAGCCGTCTCAACGCCTCAAGCCACGCCGAGACGTGCGCCTCCACGGACTCCACTAAAGTCCCGTCTAGGTCAAAGACGTACACAGCGACGGAGGCCGAGGAAGATAAAAACTTAATGGTGGGGCCGCCGGGATTTTTAGGCGGGTTCTCCCCCGAACCCGGGGTCACGTGGGAGCTTGCCGCGGGCGGTCCCAAGCCACGCCTCAGGGGGCTGGGCCCTATCCTACCAGGCTAGACTACGGCCCCGGCTGTATAAATAACTGTTCTTATAAGTTTTCTGAGCGGAGACGTTGTTTAAAAGCTTGTGGTTTCTATGATATATGGTTGCGGGGACTAGGGGTATGGTGTCTCTGGAGACATATTGATGTCTGTGATTTTGGTAATTGATTTTGGTAATTGCAACGGCCGTGGGGTGGTATCTCTACACCACCTTCGTGGCGTCTACCGTCGGCCAGCCGAGACCTGGTCTCGGCCGAGTTATCTACAAGCAACGGCGAGCTGAGACTCGTGTTGATCAACCCAGGCCCTGTGGATGTGAAGTTGTCTATGGTGGAAGTCGCCGGAAGAGTCGCCACGCCGTCGTGCACAATCCAAAGCGGCTCCGCGGCGGCTCAAGGCGTCATTCCGATAGGCGCTCAAGCCGTCTGCACCGCTACGGTGGGCGCGGCGGGGGTGCCGGGCACCATGGTGATAGGCAAGGTGACATTAAGCGGCGGCCAGAGCTTCCCATTCACCGCGTCGGTTAAGCCGTAGCCGGCCCCCGAGGCGGGACCCGGCCGTAAAGACGTGTTTTTATGGGCCCGCCGGGATTCGAACCCGGGGCCACCCGCGCTCTTAGGCATGTTGCGGGTGTGCCTTGTAAGGCTTATGCGGCCTC
>JAJHQT010000072.1 GCA_020833205.1 Pyrobaculum sp. | reverse complement strand
TAGCCTTAACTGCCATGCGGTGTAGGGGGGAGACAGCGGAGGAGGTGGCTGGGTTTGTGAAATTTGCCAGAGAAGTCGCCGTGAAGGTCCCGCTTAGGGTTGAGGCGATCGACACCGCAGGCACAGGCGGCGACGGGGCGGGCACTATAAACCTCTCCACAGCCGCGGCCATCGTAGCGGCGGCTGCAGGGGCCAGGGTGCTGAAACACGGCAATAGATCCGCCTCGGGCCTCTTTGGAAGTGCAGACTTCATGGAGGCGGTTGGCTACAACTTGGAGGTGGGTCCGGAGAAGGCGGCGGAGATGGTTGAGCGGGTTGGCTTCGCCTTCGTATTCGCGCCTAAATACCACCCGGCCTTCGCCAAGGTGGCCCCTGTCAGGAGGCAGTTGCCCTTCCGCACCGTCTTCAACCTGGTGGGGCCCCTCGCCAACCCGGGTCTCGTGAGGAGGCAACTCATCGGCGTGGCGGAGCGGCGGTTGCTAGACGTTGTGGGGGGCGTGGCGGCTCTTCTGTTGGACTTCGCCCTCGTGGTGTACGGCTCTGGTGTGGACGAGGTGAGCACAGAGGGGCCTACGGAGGTGGTGGAGGTGCGTCGCGGCGCAACTGAGCGGTGCATGGTTACGCCTGAGGACTTCGGAATTCAGAAGACGCCTATCCCCAGAGCCTCTGGGAGAGAAGAGGCGGTGGCCTTGGCCTTGGCCGGGCTGAGGGGCGAACATAGAGAGGCCGAGGCGGCCATTGCGGCGAACGCTGCGGCTGCGCTCTACGTCGCGGGCGTGGTTAAGGACTTGCGGGACGGCTACGAGCTTGCGGTTAAGACCATAAGAGAGGGGGCCGCCTATCGCAAGCTTCTGGAGGCTGTGGAGGCGTCGCGATGAAGATCCCGCTGTCTAAACTGCCGGCGCCGCGGGAGCTGGCCCACAGGCTGTACTTGGCAGGGGAGGAGTTTGTGGCTCTGCTTGAGTCCGGCCAGGGCTTTGCGGAGCGGGCCCGCTACACCCTCGTGGCCTGGGGCGTGGAGAGGGCATACGTTGCCAGCGGCCCCGACCTCCAGCAAGTTCTCTACGAGGCGCAACGTAGCTTGAGGCGAGACGGGGGGCCTTTCGGCGGCGAGGTGGCTATAGGCGCCTTGACCTACGAAGCGGCCTACTACCTAGAGCCCCACCTCCTCAGGTACGGCAAGATGGACCGCGGCGTCCCCGCGGCCTTTTTTGTGGTGCCGGCGGGCTACCTCGTGTACGACAAGTTGCTGGGGCGGGGCTACTTGAGAGGGGAGCTTCCCAAGCTTCCGGCCGCCGGAGGCGGCGGTGTCGAGGTCAAGGGGCCGGTGGCGGCCACGGAGCCGGGCCGGTTTATGCAGTGGGTCGCCGAGGCGAAGAGGCGGATAGAGGAGGGCGAGATTCTGCAGGTGGTGCTTTCTAGGTGGGTGGAGTACGAGGCGCGGGGGGACTTGTTCCGCCTGTATAACGCGTTGGCGGAGGGCAACCCCTCGCCGTATATGTACTTCTTGAAGTACGGCGACATCCATATGGTGGGCACCTCGCCTGAGTTGCTTGTCAAGGTGAGCAACGGGAGGGTGGAGACCCACCCCATCGCGGGGACGAGGCCCAGAGGCGGCACCGAGGAGGAGGACTTGGCGCTTGAGGAGGACATGTTGTCTGACGAGAAGGAGCTGGCGGAGCACATAATGCTTGTGGATCTGGCGCGGAACGACGTGGGGAGGGTGTGCCAGGTGGGCTCCGTGAGGGTGGAGGAGCTCTTCGCCGTGGAGAAGTACAGTAAGGTGCAACACATAGTTTCCCGGGTGTGGTGCCTCCTGGACAGGCGTTTCACCCCCGTCGACGCCCTCCTCGCCACGCACCCCGCAGGCACAGTCTCCGGCGCCCCCAAGGTGAGGGCTATGGAGATAATTGCCGAGCTAGAGGACGCGCCTAGGGGCTTCTACGCGGGCGCAGTAGGCTTCATGTCCCCCGCAACGTTGGAGTTCGCCATCGTGATAAGAACCATGATCGGGAGGGGGGAGAGGCTGAGGATACAGGCAGGCGCCGGCGTGGTCTACGACTCCACGCCGGAGAGAGAGCTGAGAGAGACCGAGTCTAAGCTCTCTGCGTTGAAGGCCGTCCTCGAGGGGGGGCTATGGATCTGACCTTAATAGTGGACAACTACGACAGCTTTGTCTACAACATCGCCCACTACGTCGGCGAACTAGGCAGCAGGCCGCTGGTCTTGCGGAACGACGAGGTGACGGTGAAGCATGTGGAGCGGATAAGGCCGGATAGGATAATCATATCGCCGGGACCCGGCCACCCGGCCAACCCACGCGACGTCGGCAACTCCCCCGACATAGTGAGGGAGTTCAGCGGCAGACTGCCCATACTCGGCGTCTGCCTAGGCCACCAGATAATCGGCCACGTCTTCGGCGCCCGGGTGAGACAGGCCAGGACTATAAAACACGGCAAGACCAGCCAGATACGGCACAACGGCGGGCTCCTCTACCGCGGCGTCCCCGAGGTCTTCACTGCGGCGCGCTACCACAGCCTAGTGGTGGACGACTTGCCGCCGGTCCTAATCGCCGAGGCCTACTCGCTGGACGACAACGAGGTGATGGGCCTGCGGCATGTGGAGCATCTCACCTTCGGCGTCCAGTTCCACCCAGAGTCCGTGGCGACCCCCTTCGGCAAGAGGATAATTAAGAACTTCCTCGACTTGACGATATGAAGAGGCTGGGCGTCTACCTCCTCGCCGGGTGGCCCAACGCCGAGGTGTATAGAAAAGCCGCCGAAGCCGCCGCGGGGGCCGCCGACTTCATAGAGCTGGGTCTGCCCAGCAGAAATCCCAAATACGACGGGCCTTTCATAAGGAGGGCGCACGGCGAGGCGGAGCCCGTGGAGCTGGGCCTGGTTCCCGGCGAGGTTTACGTGATGGCGTATTGGGAGGACTACGCGGCGAAGCCCGAGGCGCTTTTCGAGGCGGCGGCCGCCGCGGGGGCCAGGGGGGTGCTGGCGCCTGACCTCCTAATCGACTTCCCCTCGGAGCTCGGGCGGTACATAGAGCTGACGCGGGAGTTCAAGATGGAGCCCGTCTTCTTCGTGCCGGGCAAGTTCCCCCACGGCCTCGTCCGGCGGCTCGCCTCGTACCGCCCAGCCTTCATATACCTGGGGCTCTACGCCGCCACTGGCATAGAGCTACCCGTATACGTGGAGCGGAACATAAAGGTGTTTAGGGAGGTGGCGCCGGAGGTGTTCCTCGTGGCTGGGTTCGCCATAGACAGCCCCCAAAAGGCGGCCGCCGTGGTGAGGGCGGGGGCAGACGCGGTGGTGGTAGGCACGGCGTACCTCAGACGACTTAAAAACTCCGTCGAAGAGGCCACCGCCTTTCTTAGAGAAATAAAAAAGGCGATTACGAGTTAGATACGGCTTGGCTTGTGTTCTTCGGTATTTGCCTAATTTTAGAAGATGTGATGGCTGTTCTTCGGTTGTGTGGTGGTGCTCGGCGCGTCTGGGGTGGGCCCATCGTCGTTGAGGCGTGTCGTCTTAGAGGAGTAGGAGGAATGGTAGGTATATTGCTATGTTGACTGCCGTGACCGCGGCGCCGTATTTGAGGAACTCGAAGAAAGTCACCGTTGTGGAGTATTTCTTCTCTAGGACCTCTAGTATTATGATGTTGGAGGCGGCGCCTAGCAACGTGAGGTTGCCCGCCACAGTGCTGGCCATGGCTAAGACTAGCCAGGCCTTGTCGTTGGCGCCGACTTGGGTTAGGTAGGTCGAGAAGAGGCTTACAAAGGGGACGTTGCTTAAGACTTGGCTGAGGGCTAGAGAGAGGGCGGTTATGGCCAGGAGGTCGGCCGCGGTGCCTTGGTACGTGGGGAGGGCAGCGGCGATTAGGGGCTGGAGGACGCCGCCGTCCCACACAGCCTTCATGGCTATGAACATGGTGGCGAAAAAGAGTATTGTGCCCCAGTCGACGCGTGCAATCACGTCGCGGGGGTTCGTGGCTAGGAAGTAGAGCAGTGCGGCTATGACGAAGGGTATCAGCCCTATGTTGTGTATATGGGGCGCCCCGCTCAGCGCGGCGAGGTCGTTCGCCACCATGGCCCCCACCGCCGCGGCCAGACCCACGGCGGCAAGGACGGCGTCTCTCCTGTTTCTAATAGCCTCCCAGGGGCTCGCCAACACGGCCACTCTTTCGTTTTTCACCCGCATCATCTTGAGCAGAAGAAGCGGCGTAACCACCAGATTTATCAGCGTGGGCACCGCCAGGGCCTTGACGAAGGTTATGAAGGGGGCTTGCATGTTTGACGTGACTGCAATCAGCATGTTCTGCGGGTTCCCGACGGGGGTCATCACAGACCCCACGGTGAGGGAGTAGGCCAGTAGGAGGAAGGCGAATTTCGGCGGGAGACCCGCGGCGCGCG
>JAJHQT010000071.1 GCA_020833205.1 Pyrobaculum sp. | reverse complement strand
ATACACGGCGTGAAGATGGCGCAGAAATACGCCGAGGCCTAGTTCCTGCCTCTCCGCAGTTGGGCTAGACGCGTGGAGACCTTCTCCTCCAGCCTCTTGAGAAGCGTCAAAACCTCCTCCAACAACGTCTCATCTCGCCCCTCCACTTCATCAAATACTTCATCTATATACACCAACTCATCCCTAATGGCGGCCAAGAGGTCGCTGGCGGCGGCTCCGCTCTCTAACACCTGCACCAGACCTCTGAACTCCTCGTCGTCTAAGAGCTTTGCCAACTCCTCCACGCCCCGTGGAGTCAACTCATAGATCTTCTTCCGACGCCGCCCAACATAAACCTCACGCGCCGTAATCAACCCCTCAGACTCTAAATACGACAAAAGGGGGTAAAGAGTGCCAGGAGACGGGACGTACCTGCCGGCGCTGAGCCTGCTAAGCTCTTTCAAGATTTCGTACCCACTCAACGGCCTGGATCTAAGCACGTAGAGGACTACTCCCTTAAAGATCCCCCGCCGCCGTTTAAACATCTCTCCTCGCCGCCGAGAGGTCGGGGATAGGCGGAGGCTTGAGCTTATGCAAATTAGCCCTCACACGCCTCAACACGAGGTCTACGACGTCTCCAAACCTCGTCTTCACCTCCTCCACCGGCATCTTTTTATCAAACACAGCGTAGAGGATCTGGTCGATGACGTCGTAGGAGGCCCCCAGCTCCCCCTCGGCGGTATGTCCATGCCACAGCCTAGGGCTGCTGGGCTTTTCTGCAATCCACCCGAAACCGAGCCGCCTCGCCATCTCCCGGACCTGCGTCTTGTACAGGCTACCAATCGGCAGAATGTCGACGGCGCCGTCGCCGTACTTGGTGAAGTAGCCAAGCAACAACTCGCTCCTGTCGCCGGTGCCCAGCACCAAGAGGTTGCGCCTATTGGCGTAGTAGTATAGTATAGTCATCCTAATCCGGGGCAGAATGTTGCCAGCCGCCAGCCTGTCCTCCGGGGAATAACCTGGAAGAGCCTTAACGAAAGCCTCAAAGATGGGCGTCACGTCAATACGCAGAAGCTCAACGCCGAGCCGTCTCGCCACCTCATATGCATCTCGTTCATCCTCAGGCGTCGTGTGGACAGAAGGCATAAAAAGCGCAAGCACCCCCCCGCTACCAAGAGCCTCCACAGCCAAAGCGGCGGCCACCGCGGAATCCACGCCTCCGCTCAACCCAACCACGACCCCTCGAATACCTGCGGAGGCCACATAGTCCCTAATAAAAGAGACAATGACGCTTCTCGCCTTCTCGTAGTCTATTGCCTCTACCACACTGCGGGAATCCACCACCGAAGAAAAAGATGTCGATTAAATAAGTTCTATCGCCAAAGCGGTGGCGCCGCCGGTGCCGTGGCACAACGCGGCGACCCCCCTCCCTCCGCCCATTTTTCTCAACACGGCAATCAACGTGGTGACGATCCTAGCACCTGAGGCCCCTAGCGGATGACCCAACGCGATGGCGCCTCCAAACACGTTCATCTTCTCATAGGGGACCCCCAGCACCTTGTGGACAAGGGCGTTCACCACGGCAAACGCCTCGTTGGCCTCCACGTAGTCGAAATAGTCAAGGCCGACCCCAAGCTTCTTCAACAGCTTCTGGACGGCGTAGACGGGGGCCTCGGTGAAGCGCCACGGCTCCGTCATGTGCCAGCTGTAGCCCAAGATGCGGGCCACCGGCTTCACGCCAAGCTCCTTAGCCTTCTCCTCAGACATGAGGAGAAGGGCCGCGGCGCCGTCGGAAAGCTGGCTGGAGTTCCCAGCGGTCAAGACGCCGTCTGGCCTAAACGCTGGCTTTAACTTGGCAAGCTTCTCCAACGAAGTGTCAGGCCTGATACCCTCATCTCTATCCAGCTTCACTTTGACGCCCCCCAGCTCCTCGTCGATCGGCTCGAGGTCTTCGAACCATTTGTTCTCCGTGGCGCGCCAAGCCCTCATGTGGCTTTCATAAGCTATCCAGTCCAGCTCCTCCCGCGTCAGTTTATGCTCCCTAGCCACCATCTCCGCCTCCTCCCCCATGACGAGGCCGTTGGAGGGGTCCGTCAAGCCATCGTAAACCATGAGATCCACCATCTCCCCCCTCCGTCCAATAAAGTGCCGTAGACCCCACCTGGCCTCCTGCGGCAGGCAGATGGGCGCCGCGGACATGGAATCGGCGCCGCCGGCGATCACCACTGAGGCGTCTCCGAGGGCGATCTCTCTATAGGCCTCAATTATGGCTTGCATGCCGGAAGAACAGACCCTGTTTACTGTGTAGGCGCTTACCTCCACGGGGAGGCCGGCGAGGAGGGCTGCGTAGCGGGAGAGGTTCTGACCCATCCCGCCCTGTAGGGTGGAGCCGAAGACCACCTCCTCCACCAGCTTCCCCTCCAGCTTAGTCCTCTCCAGAAGCTTCTTTATGGTGAAGGCGGCGAGATACGGGGTCTTCACATCCTTGAGCGCCCCTCCGAACTTGCCTATGGGCGTCCTGACGAAACCTGCAATGACGACATCCATGTAAGTTGATTCGTTGAGGCTTTTAAATATGGTGCGACTGGGCGCGTAGCTTATGCCTTTTTGTCTGCGAATTAATCAATTATAATTCTCAATGTTCACGCCGTCGCGGAACAACTTTACGCCTTCCTTCTTCAAATAAACCCTCGCCGAGTCGCCCTCCCTAAGTTTGCTGTACATTACTGCCCGTAGCTCTGTTTTTTCCCACTTCACAATTGCAACGGGAGTGAATCCTAGGTACTCCACAAGTTTTATCCTGCCCGGCGGGAGCTGTACATCACCCGGCGAAAGAGACGCATCTGCGACGTATATGTCAGTAGGCCTAATGCCTACTTGAAGCCTCCCCTCCGGCGCCGATATGGGGATCTTTAGATCTCCCAAATCCACGTGGTCGCCTCTGCCGACACCTTCCACTAGGTTTATAGGCGGATCTCCGAAGAACTGCGCCACGAAGACGTTGGCTGGTCGGTTTAAAATTTCGTCGTCGGTCCCTATCTGTTGCACCACGCCGTTGTTGATAATCATGATACGATCCGCAAGGGCGTATGCATCGTGTTGGTCATGCGTAACCAGAATCGTCGTGATCCTCAGCCTCCGCTGGAGACTCTTCACGAACTCACGCGCCGACACCCTCAGACGGGCGTCTAGGTTAGAAAACGGCTCGTCCATCAGCAGAACCTGCGGCTCCTTCACAAGAGCCCTCGCGATGGCGACTCTCTGTTGCTGGCCGCCGGACAGCTGCCGCGGGTAGCGGTCGAGCAGATGCCCTATCTCAAGCGCCTCAGCCACCTCCTTAACCTTCTTCTCGATTTCATGCCTCGGCAACTTCCTGATCTTAAGCGGAAACGCGATGTTGTCAAACACCTTCATGTGTGGGTACAAGGCCCAGTTCTGAAACACCATCCCCACGTTCCTCTTGGCAGGCGGCACGTTGACACCCCGCTCAACGTCCACAACAGGCCTATCGCCGAAGAGTATCCGCCCCCTCGTCGGCGCCTCCAAACCGGCAATACACCTAATAAACGTGGTCTTCCCAGACCCAGACGGGCCCAGCACCACGAGGAACTCCCCGTCTCTGATCTCCACAGAGACATCTCTCAGCGCGTAGACGTTGGGAGGAAACACCTTCTCCAAGTTCGAAACAGACACAGAAACCACGATATCTACAAAAGACGAAAATTTAAATGTTAAAAACCATATAAGCCATCTAAAACAGTTGCCTGTGACTTGGCTAGACGACGTCCAGAAGGCCGCCGCCATAATCAGAGGGGGAAGATACGCCGCAGTTACACACGGCGGGGTCGCCCACATGGACGACACCCTGGCCGCGGCTCTCCTCCACAGACACGGCGCCGAGGCCATATACCGCCACAACGCCGCCGAGGAGGTGCTGGCCGTAGAGGGAAACGTGGTGGTGATTGACATAGGCGACTCATTCCGCGACAAGTTGCCGGATAGATACGCCGTGTTGGACCACCACGGCGTGGCCGACCCGGCGGAGGAGCCGTCGAGCGTTGTACAAGTGGCGCTGGCAGTAAACGCGAAGCTGAGGCCTCTGCAGGCCCACCTCATACACTACGTCGACCTCTTCGACCGCTACGGCCCCGCGGTTAAGAGGTGGGCAGGGCCCTACGGCAACTCCCTCAACAACGGCGTCGCCAAGTACTTCGGCGACCTGGCCCCGACAGGCAGAGTGAAGGACGCGAAGTTCCTAGACCTTCTCGCTGACGCCGTATATTCCGCCTTCGAGGCCGACCTCCCCGCATTCGCGGAGGCGTTTAAGCTGGCCGAGAAGCTCCCATTCGCAGACCTGGCGCAGAAGTTCCCCCGCACCTTCCACACCCTGAAGCTGATGCTGGAGGCCGCAAAGGACCCAGTCTCAGTCTCCATGAGCAGAGACGCGCTTGAGGCGGGCTTCGGCATAGACTTCGGCGCCTACGCCG
>JAJHQT010000070.1 GCA_020833205.1 Pyrobaculum sp. | reverse complement strand
CAAACCCTAGGCGTGAGATGCGAGGGGTTCTGGGACTTCCCGTGGCACCTCCTCTACGGCAGAGAAGACGCCGTGGAGCAGTTGCCGGAGCCCATGAGGAGCAGAGTTGTGTTTACCCTGGAGATGCTGAAATCCACAGAAAGAGCACTGGAGCTCCTGCGTAGCCCCCTCGTCCACCTGGTGGAGGTCCTCAAGGCAGTGGGGAGGGAGATGACGCTACAACATAAACTACTGGCCGAGCTCTACGAGGTGTCTCTGCCGCGGCTGGACAAGCTGGTGGAGGAGGCCATAGAAGCCGGCGCATACGGCGCAAAGCTCTCAGGTGCAGGTCTGGGCGGGGTCGTGATAGCCCTAGCCCCCGACAGAGAAACCGCGGAGAAGATAGGCCGGAGATCAAGCGCGGAGAGGTGGTGGATCGTCCAGGTCGACGAGGGGCTACGGTATGGAGATTAGGCGGAACCCCTTCACGGGGGAACGCGTCCTAGTCTCGCCGCACCGCCTCTCAAGGCCCTGGCAACCAGAGGGCTTCTGCCCCTTCTGCCCAGGCGCCCCCGAGACAGGCCAGGGATGGGAGGTACTGCTGCTCCCCAACCGCTACCCAGTGGTGACGAGGAACCCCCCACCTCCCATGCAGGAGGAGCTCTTCCAGGCCGAGGAGGCCTACGGACAGGCATACGTGTTGGTGGAGACGCCGCAACACGACTTAGACGACCTAAGCGACCTGTCGCCAAGCCAGATAGAAAAGGTGCTGAGGCTGGTGATGAAGGCTCAGAAAGAGGCCGAGGAGGACCCCAAAGCGCTCTACTTCCTCTTTTTTAGAAACAAGGGGAGAGAAATCGGGGTCTCCCTGACGCATCCCCACTCCCAGATATACATCCTCCCCGTCGTGCCTCCACGCGTCGAGACGGAGCTAAGGGCCTCAGAGGAGTGGTATAGACAGAGGGGAACTTGTCTGCACTGCCTAATTACAACGCGAGAAGAGAAACGCATTGTCTACCAAAACGCCAGCTGGAAAAGCTTCGTGCCCTACTACGCCAGGTGGCCCCACGAGGTACACATATACCCCAAGAGACACGTCAGCCACTTCACAGCCCTTAGAGAAGACGAAGTAGGACACCTCGCCGACGTGCTGAGGAAAACCCTATGCGCCTTCAAGACAGCATTAGGCAAACCCATGCCCTACATAATGGTGCTACACCAAGCCCCCCTGAGGGTGGAAACCCCCCACTACCACCTCCACTTCGAGATATATGGGATGTATAGGCCTGACGGGAAGCTTAAATACGCCGCCGGGGCAGAGCTAGGCGCCTCGCTATACACGCTAGACACGACGCCTGAAGAAACTGCAGAAAGGCTGAGGAAAGCGATCGCCAACTGCGTTACAAATCCCAGCCCATTTAGGGCGGGGATGGGAAAAGTTTAAAATGTGGGTGTTGCTTATCCTAGGCCCGCGGTTGCGGGCGGATGAGCCGCGGTGCTGGCCCGGGTAGCTTCATAACCCCGGCCTGAGGGGCCGTTGAGGGCCGGGCGAGGGCGTCTGTGAGTTGCCCTGGAGGGAACCCCCGCCCTTTAGGGCGTGGAGGAGGTCAGAGCATCCGGCGGATCAAGTCGTTAATAAGCGGACCCCTGTAGCCCAAGTCGCCGCCGACAGAGAAGTGGAGCTTGACGCTGTTTAGCCCGCCCCGAGGCGGGTGTAGTCTAAAGAAAGGCTTGAGATACGGTATGCAGGGCGGCCTCTGGCCGTCCTTAAACCTCGCCCTTTTGCCACATGACAGACGGTCTATCTCGCCTGTCACATACGCCAAGGCCACCTCTTCGAAAGACTGCCACCCCCACTTCTGGAGGTACTCCAACGTCAACGGCTTGTCGCCGACGATTCTGCCCCTCCTCCTCAAAACCTCTGCAAGCGTGTCTGCATCTATCTCGCCCCAGGTAACCCAGTCGCTTACTCTCTCAAGCATGCCCATTATGCTGGGCGTGCCGGGGACCACGACCATGGTGAACTTCCTCCTCAGCCTCAGGAGATGCAGAGTAGTCGCTATGTCCCGAGGCGTGGTGGGGATGCCTCTTAGCCTTATGACGGCGTAACGCGGGTACACCATCTTCTGCATGGCTTCCATCATGTCCTAAAGTAGTAGGTGTTTCTCAACGCATTGTACACGGCCATGGCGAAGTTCAAAGTAGTCCGCGTATCGCCACGCGTCTGAGTCCACACGTCTTTGATTCCTGCAAGTCTCAAAACGACCTTAGCCACGTCTCCCGCCACGAGCCCCACGCCCTTAGGAGCAGGTATTAAGGTAACCTCCACACTGCCGGACTTCCCCCTCACCACAAAAGGCACGCTGTGAGGTTCGTCGCATGAACATTTCCAAGAGCCGCAGCCGCGTCGCACAGGGATAAGGTTAAGCTTAGCCTCTCTAGTGGCTTTCTCAATCGCCTGTCTCACTTGTCTCGCCTTGCCTATCCCAACCCCCACATACCCATCCTCATTCCCCGCGGCTACAACCGCCTGGAACTGATTACGTTCACCGGCGTGGGTCTGACGTTGTACTAGATTCACGGTTAGAAGCTCCTGCTTCAGCCCCGGCAGAAGGATGTCGACGATCTCGGGCTCCTTGATAATGTAGTTATTAGCAAAAACCTCATCGATGGTTCTTATCTTCCCCTCCTTCACAAGTCGCCCAAGCCCCGTCCTCGGCTCCCACACACTTAAGTCTACGACGCTCACGTACGGGGCAGACTACACCCATTTAAATAATTTATCTACGAAGCTAAAGCCGCCGCAGGTGGCCAGCTTTATCTCAATCCACCTGTGGGCCCTCGGCAGATCAAGCAGTTCGCCGTATACGCCCGCCTCCCTAAGCTTTACAAACGTCTCCCGGCCCCTGGCGACGAGGGCCTCATATGTGCTTAAGCCCAGTCTGCAAGGCTCCTTAGCCGCAATAACAAGCTTGTATATACCTTTTAACACCTTCTTTTCACTTGACGTCACAGCCCCCAGCCACATAGTTAGCAAGGGCGTCCACTCCCCGCGCCTGAGGTAGCTTGCGACGAGGTCTATGGCCTCCTCCTTGCTCCACTTCTGCCTCCAGCTTCTTGCAATGACATGTATTATACACTTACCTCCTCGCGCGTCAAGTTGACTAAAGTGACACATATGTGAATTTCTCCATAATTCACCTCAGTCCAACCAAACACCTGCCAAGGCTGGGAGGTGACGACTAGGCTGAAAAAGGAGATCGTGCCGAGGAAAGCTGTGAGGAAGGCGAATCCCATTGCTCCGCGGCCAGCCACATGCGCCGTCTGGGTCTCGCTCATGGCGCTGAAGGCCGGCGACAAACGGCCCGCGGCGCTGGCCCGGGCCGCTCCCACGATCCCCGCCCGAGGAGCCGATGAAGACGAGACGAGGGCACCTCCCCACGGGGCACCCGCCCTCGGGGAGGATGTCAGCTATGAGGACGCATCGTCTTCCAGCTGAACCTAACGCATTCGGGAGGCACCCTGCCGGCTTGCAAAGCCTCTCTAGATTTGGGATCCCCCGGGTAGCCGCTCCCCACCTCGCCAACTTCACGCCTTATCAACTCCACTAATCGATCTCTAACCACCTTAGCCACAATGCTGGCGGCGGCCACTTGGGGCACCTCCTCCCCGTGGTGAAGCGCCACAAACCTCCGCCCAGTTAGAAGGGCGAGCGCACTGGCGTAACGCTCCGGCTTCACATCTGGAGAATCCACGTAGTAAAGATCGGCAGGACACGCCTCCACGAGCCTCGCCGTAAAGTACAGCTCCAACGCATTTAAGCCCTCTTTTTCCACGTATAAATCGATGATATGCGGCTCCACCACAACGTAATTGACGCAGTCAGCCACCCTTAAAATCTCTTCAAAGAGTCTCATCCGGGCGCTCGGCCTCAGACGCTTCGAATCCCTAACGCCAAGCCGCCTCAAGGCCTCCGTCTCGCCTACTACCACGGCAATGACCATAGGGCCGATCACAGGCCCCCGCCCAGCCTCGTCGACCCCACCAAACACAACACAAATACGTTCAGCTAAATTAAAAGCTCAAATCCGTCCCACCCTCGACAGCAATCAACAGCCAAGGGCCTCTCTCTTCGCCACGTGTTCCTGCGGCATGGCTGTCTTGGGTGGTTGGGCGTCGTGGCGCGGTCTCCGCCGAAAACCCAACGCCAAACCACAACCAACAAAACGCCTCCACGCAAAACTGAACAATCCACCTTCAGGAGCTAATGGATATAAAGTCAACTGATGTCGTTGAGTGATGGAAATCCCCCAGGACCTTGCCAATTATCTAAAGGTGGAGATAGACCAGTGGGACGTGGTGCACATAGTCTGTATCAAGTGTAAAAAGAAGTTCTTCACCGTAAAAGACGCCGCCTTACACATCTATCACATACACGGCGTGAAGATGGCGCAGAAATACGCCGAGGCCTAGTTCCTGCCTCTCCGCAGTTGGGCTAGACGCGTGGAGACCTTCTCCTCCAGCCTCTTGAGAAGCGTCAAAACCTCCTCCAACAACG
>JAJHQT010000123.1 GCA_020833205.1 Pyrobaculum sp. | reverse complement strand
TAGTCATAGGAGCCACCAACAGACCAGACGCAGTAGACCCAGCCCTAAGAAGACCAGGAAGATTCGACAGAGAGATCCACATTCCCATGCCCGACAAGAGGGCTAGAAGGGAGATCCTCGCTGTCCACACTAGAAACATGCCTCTGTGCACCAAGACTGACGTTGAAAGCAAGGTCTGTAGCCCGGGCGACGAGGTTGATTTGGATAAAATCGCCGAGATGACCCACGGCTACACTGGCGCGGATCTAGCCGCCCTCGCCAAAGAGGCCGCTATGGCTGCGTTGAGAAAAGCCATAAACAAAGGGTTGGTAAACATAGAACAAGATGTTATTCCACAAGAGGTCCTCGCAAAGCTGAAGGTGGGTATGGCAGACTTCATGGAGGCTATGAAATACATCCACCCAACGGTGTTACGTGAGGTAATCATAGAGGTTCCAGAGGTCCACTGGGACGACATCGGCGGCTACGACGCCATAAAGCAAGAGCTACGGGAGATTGTGGAGTGGCCCATGAAGTATAGACATTACTTCGACGAACTGGGCGTGGAACCGCCAAAGGGCATCTTGTTGTTCGGCCCGCCGGGGGTCGGCAAGACGCTCTTCGCCAAGGCTGTGGCGACGGAGTCCGGCGCCAACTTCATAGCAGTGAGGGGGCCGGAGTTGCTCTCCAAGTGGGTCGGCGAGTCGGAGAAGGCCATCCGCGAGATATTCAAAAAGGCCCGCATGGCCGCGCCGTGCGTCATCTTCTTCGATGAAATAGACTCAATAGCCCCCGCCAGGGGGTCTAGGCTGGGCGACTCCGGCGTGACAGACAGAATGGTCAACCAACTACTTGCCGAGATGGACGGGGTAAGCACTTTAAAAAACGTCGTCGTCATGGCCGCCACCAACAGGCCGGACATTCTCGACCCCGCCCTGCTGAGGCCAGGCCGCTTCGACAGAATTATCTACGTCCCGCCGCCTGACGTTAAGGCCAGGATTGAGATCTTCAAAGTGCACACAAAAAGGATTAAGCTCTCCAGCGACGTGAACCTAGAGGAGCTGGCCAAGAAGACGGAGGGCTACACAGGGGCCGACATAGCCGCAGTGGTGAGAGAGGCGGCAATGCTCGCGCTTAGAGAAACGATAAAGGAGAGAACTCCCACTGCTAAGCCGGTCTCCATGAAACATTTCGAAGAGGCGTTAAAGAGAATTCCGCCGTCGCTTAGCATAGAAGACATAAGACGCTACGAGGACATGGCCAAGAGAATCAGAAGAGCAATAGCGGGCCTCTGACCCCCCCGTCTCGGCGCGTTTATTTCCCTACGTACTCTTTCTCTCATGTCTCTCCGGCACAAGACCGTCTCCACTTCTCTTAAGGCTGCTCACCATACGCCTTTTGCCACGCCTTACGGCGCAATTTCCAAAAATGTTAAGCACAGCGGCTACATCTCACGGCGTGGCCGTGTAGATGCCACAGCGTATCTCCATCTCTGCAGTAGGCGGCATCACTAAAGTCCTGTAGATATAGAACTGACGTGTTACCTGTCCTACTTCGTTACTGCAGGCGAAAGTTTCGCTCTTTAGAGCGGGGAGGAGGTCAGTGCGTCGAATCTACTTCAATAACGTTTTGTTCGTGTCTTGCATCACTACGGTCTCTATCTACAAATCAGCCGTTCCAGCGTCGGCCATCGACCGCCGCAAATGCCTTGTCATCACATTTACGTATTTTTTAGAGGTTTATAATTTCAAACGTTGTACATTTCTCTAACGCCGCCGCCTTATCCACCTCTGTCTGGTGGTAGTGGCGCACTGGAAAGTCCATGTTTTCTGCGGCTATGTATCTAACTGCGGGAAATGCGTCATTTACGCTGGAACATTTGCTCACCAACACAAGTTTACGTGCCTTGATTCTAGCTTGTCTCAGAACCTCTCTGAGCACCTCTTGTGAATAATTGCGTCCGCTACAAAGGTCAAATGTGGCAACGAGGCAGTCCTTTTTTTCCATTAGACTCTTCTGCCCTTGCGTCCGCTGGGCGGCCTTATTGTGTCGTGGGGTATCGGCGTGACGTCCTCGATTCTCCCAATTACAAGACCGGACCTCGCCAAGGCGCGGATGGCTGCCGAGGCGCCGGGGCCCGGCACCTTCATGCCGTAGCCCCCGGGCCCTCTGACCTTTATATGTACTGCGTTTATGCCCCTTGCAAGAGCTAACTGCGCCGCTTTGTAGGCCGCTTGCATGGCGGCCCATGGAGATGGCTTGTCCTTGTCGGCGCGGACCACCATGCCGCCGCTGACGCGCGCCACGGTCTCTGCGCCGGTTAAGTCTGTGATTGTTATGATGGTGTTGTTTGACGACGAGTAAATCCAAGCAATCCCCCACCTAAGCTTCTGAGGCTGTTGTTGCTGAGTCTGCTCAGGCGACGACATCAAGGGCGTAGATTCATAGACGTATTTAATGTTTTCTCCGCCTGCCTACGTACCTAGGCAAGACGCCTGTCTCTTCTAGCGCCGCAGCCAGCGCGATCGCCAGAGATGGAATTACGAAGTCTGTGGCGATTGTAACCTCTGGCACAAGATCTACGACAAGCGACGCAAAACGAAAAACGCCGGGTGGAACGCCCTCTCTAGAGCCGATTAAGATGTTTACACGTCCTCTAGTGAAGAGCTCCGCCAGTTTTTCCTTGACGTGTGTTATGTAGTCGCCTTTGGGGTCGGTCAC
>JAJHQT010000069.1 GCA_020833205.1 Pyrobaculum sp. | reverse complement strand
CATACGCGAGGGGGCTTTCGCCGTCTGTGCCGGTGGGCCGCAGGGGCGAGTTTGAAGATGCGTTGAGGGCTGGGTCTGTGTTTGTGGTGGAGAGCGACTACCTCGACGACAAGTCGCGGCCGGGGGCTGTGATTCCGCCGTGGACTCTTGCCTCTAAGCTTAGGCAGTATGTAGCGAAGGGGGTTCTCTCCGCCGATGATATGTACAAGATATGTGTGGAAAACGTGAGGCGTATATATGGAGGCCTTCTGGAGGTTTAACAGCGCTACGGAGCATTTTTTAAACTGGATGTGCGTCGCAGACATGGCGTCGGTGCAGGAGTTGCTGGGCCCGCACGCCTACGCGCTGGCGAGGTACGGGGTTTCTCCGCAAGACGACGTGGAGACAGCTGTGAGGAAGCTGGCGGCCAGGGCGCCGCATCTGGCGAGGCTTCTGAGGGAGGTGGCTACCCCCTGAGGGCTGTCAAAACCTTTTTCAAGGCGGCCGCCGTGTCTGCGGCGTCTTGCTCTGTGAGGTTGGGCATCACGAGGAGGGTCACGACGCGCTCGGCGGCCCACTCGGCGTTGGGAAGGGGCTTGTACTCGGTCTTGCGCCCGTAGTATGGGCAAGCCCATGGGCACCCGATGCCGTGGCCTTCGCGGCGCTGGAAGAGAGGCGTCTTATACAGGGGGGTTGGGTACGCGACGAAGACGTTCCCCACGCCCTCTGCCCTCAGCGCCTCCACCACGTAATCCCTCGGCTTCTTTAGCCTCTCCACGGCGAGGAGGATCTGGACCAGGTGCCAGGCGTGTCTCATGTACGGCCTCGGCTTAGGCACTGTGAGGAGGTCCCCCTCCAGCGGGGCCAGCTCCTCCAGCAGGACCTTGACGTAGGCCTCGCGCCTCCTCTGCACCTCAGGCAGTTGCCTCAGCTGGTAGTAGGCGAGGACCCCCTGCATCTCAGTCATCCTGTAGTTGTAGCCGAGGAGCTCGTAGCTGTATTTCCCCACCTCGCCGTGTGCCCTAATCAGCTTGGCCCGTTCGGCGTAGGCCGCCACGTCGGTGGCGACGGCGCCCCCCTCCCCTGAGGTGATGTGCTTGGTGGCGTATAGGCTGAAGGTGGATATGTGTCCTATGGAGCCCACCCGCCTCCCCCGGTACTCAGCGCCTAGGGCCTGCGCCGTGTCCTCCACGATCTTAACGCCGTATCTCTCGGCGATTTTCATAAACGCGTCCATCTCGGCGGGCATCCCAGCCAGGTGCACCACCACCACAGCCTTCGTCTTGTCGGTGATCTTCTCCTCGACGGAGGCCGGGTCGAGGTTGAGGGTCTCCCTGTCTATATCGGCGAAGACGGGCACGGCGTTGGCGTGGAGCACCGCGGTGGCGCTTGCGGCGAAGGTGAAGGGCGTGGTTATTACCTCGTCGCCGGGCCCCACCCCCACGGCCTTCAGCGCCGTGTGGATGGCCGTGGTGCCGTTGGACACCGCCAGCGCATGCCTAACCCCGAGGAAGGAGGCCAGCTCGGCCTCGAAGGCCTTGACCCACTTCCCGTGTTGCGCAGTCAAGACGCCCGATTTGAGGACGTCTGCGACGGCCTGGAGCACCTCCTCGCTGTATACCACAGGCCTAGCCACGATGGGAGCTTCGCGGACCGGCTTCCCCCCTTCTACAGCCAGCATAGATATAAATACGGTCCGTATAAAAAGCTGTGAAGTGGCGCTGGCTCACATACGCCGTCTACTGGTCCGCGGCGGCCCTCGCCGCGGCGCTCGCCCTGGCCGGCTACCACCTTGTCGAACCTGAGGCCGTGAAGAGGGCCTTTAACGAGACCGCCTCCCTTCCGTATGAACAGCGACTGCTCCAGTCGGCCCTGGACCTACTGGTGGTGGCGGTTGCCTCGTACCCCGGCCTCTTCTACGCCGCGGCGGCATACGGCGCGGCCACGGCGGCTGTGTCCGAGGCCTTCGGCGTGGGCTACGCCGTGTTATACGCGGCGGTGGCGCACGTGGTGCTTCTCTTCTTCGCCGAGGTGGCGCGGTGGCACCCCCTGGCCCAGCGGTTTGCTAAGAGGAGGGTGGAGTGGAGGAGGTACCTGCTGTGGGTGGCGGCCTCCCTGTCGCTTCTGGGGGTCCTCTCGCTCTAGGCCTGGGCTGCCAGATATTGTTCTACGATGTCGTAGCCGTAGATGGCCTTAAACATCTCGCGGCCCTGCGGCGTCATCTGGGTGGGGTCCCACGGCTTTTCGAAATCCACCTCCACCTCCACGTCTTGGGCCTCGGGCACGGCGGATTGTATGGCGTACCCCACCTCCTGTGCCACGCTTCCAGCTACGGGGCAACCCACGGCGGTCAGCGTCATAACCACCTTCAAGACGCCGTCTTCCAGCCACACCTTCCTGATAAGGCCGAGGTCGTACACGTTTATAGGGATCTCGGGGTCGTAAACCTGCCTCAAGATCTCCACCACCTTCTGCGCCTTGTCAGGCGGCAGGTTCGTCTCGAATACCGGCTTCCCGTCTTCCATATGCTGGATACCGATTTACAAATAAAAACTTAAATGGAAAAAAGCAGTGACGCCCATGCAGGTAATAGACGTAAGCGGCCAGCAGTGCCCAGACCCCCTTAAAAACGTGGCGGCGGCGTTGGCGTCGGCGCCCGCCGGCGCGCGGTTCAAGGTCGTGACGGACGACTACGTCTGCTACGTGATGCTCCGCCGCCTCATGGCCCTCAACGACGTCAAGATCCTGGAGACCGACGAGGCCGGGCCCTACGTCCTCTTGGTGGAGAAGTGATGTTGCATACGGCTGACAAGAAGTCATGTTGAACGCGCCAGCGGGGGGGGGGATATAGCCGAAAGGGTTCGCGAAAGGTAGAGAAAAACAAAGACGCCTAAGCGCGACAGAAGGCTCGCAGGGACGCGGCTTTCACCGGGTACGGCTACAGAGCTGGAGGTGTGAAGCTTAGCTGATGCTGAAGAGGGTGGAGGAAATGTTTTATATCTTCAGCCACAGCGGCGTCATGTACCAGGGGAAGTTCTACCGCCTCCTGCACCCCAGGCCCACAGTGGTTGTAGTGACGAGGTGCCCCAACGGGGGTCTGAACCTCATGCCTGCCTCATGGAATACGCCCGTCTCGGAGGATCCCCCCACGGTGGCGGTGGCCGTGGACAGAGGCTCCTACACCCACGAGTGCCTCCAGCACCACAGATACGCCACTCTCAACGTGCCCCCCATAGACGCCGCCGACTTGGTCTACAGGCTAGGAAGCGTCAGCGGCCGCGAGGTGGATAAGGTTGCCCAGTTCGGCGTTAGGCTGGCTCCGTCGCAGAAGGTAGACGTGCCCCGCATGGCAGACGCCCTTGCCGCGTACGAGGTGGAGGTCTACAAAGAGGTGGAGGTGGGCGAGGTGACGCTGTATATCTTCCGCGTATTAGATACGTGGGTCGCGTCGGGCGTCGCCGACCAATGGGGCTTCGACTTTAAGAAGGTGAACATCCCCCTACACGGCGCAGGCCGCGCCTTCTACAAGGTAGACCCCCGCCCGGTATACGCCAAAAAGACCACCTAACAGAGAGTCGATGGTTTCACCGCCGAAAAGCGACAGATGTGATGGAACCTGCGTATTGGTTAACACCGCCTCATGCGTCGTAAGAAAAATGGTGCGGGGGGTGGGATTTCTGGGCGGGCACATCCCTGAACCCACGCAGGCCTACGCCACAGGGACCTGAACCCTGCCCCTCTAGCCGGGCGGGTAGCCACCCGCCCCATTGACCTGGCTCGGGCACCCCCGCTCCGTTAATGAGCAATGTGTTAGTTTAAAAATTTTAATATGGTCTGCACCCGTTTCTGCCGGGTTTGCAGTTGTTCCGCTGGGGGGCTGTGTGTTACTCGCTGGGGTTTTAGCATATTAGAGACCCTGGCCCGCTACGAAGAGCTAAGACAGACGATAGAGAGGTGGAGCAAACAGTAGTCAGCCCTCCAGGTGACTATCACCAGTCTATAACGTCCCGATGCCTTCATCATAAAATGCGGCGGCCGGGATTTGAACCCGGGACTTCCCGGTTATGAGCCTTACGCGGGGCTCCGCCCCCGAGCGCTCTAACCAGGCTGAGCTACCGCCGCCAAGACTTAGTAATTTGCTAAGATTAAAAGCTTTCCCTCACAATGTCTACACCCGTAGGTGTCATGTCGTCGGCGCTACCAGCCTTGCTCGCTCCGATGCCGCACCGAGCTCGCGGCATGACTGTCACAATATTTTCCCAACACCGTAGGCGAAGCCGACGGCGTAGAAGAGGAGGACGGCCACCGCCAGGGGGATCCCGCCTGGGACTATGGTTCTGCCTTTTCTCTGCCGTATGGCTATGCCCATCAGCGCTGGTATTATCCCGCTGAAGAGGGAGGCGCCTATGTCGCCGGCGGTGCTCAGTATTTCTTCGAAGGCGGCTAGTCTGCTCAGCGCAAGCGCCAGCGGTGGGAGGGCTGTGAGCATCCAGAAGTTGGCGGCTTTTCCTATGCGCCAACCGCCCAGCTCCTCGTTTATTCTGCCGAGGGTGAAGGCGCCTGCGATGTAGGAGGTGAAGGTGGTGAGGAAGCCGAAGATGTAGCCGAGGACCCACATGTAGCCGAATTTCCCCAGCTCGGCCACCG
>JAJHQT010000068.1 GCA_020833205.1 Pyrobaculum sp. | reverse complement strand
ACCGTCCACAAGATTCAGTACGTCGAGCTCATCCCCATGTATCTCAAGGGCTCGGTGGCGGACGTGGTGAAGAAAGCCGGCATAAACGAGCAGTTGCTACAGAGGTTCGGCTTGGATAAGCTTCTAGACAGGAAGGTGGAGGACCTCTCGGGCGGGGAGCTACAGAAGCTCGCCGTCGCCGCGGCCCTTTCGAAGGAGGCCGACGTATACATCTTCGACGAGCCAGCCACACATCTAGACATAGTGGAGAGGGTTAAGGTGGCCGACGCCGTAAGGGAGCACACGGCGAATAAATACGTGCTTGTGGTGGAGCACGACTTGACGGTTCTCGACTTCTTGGCGGACAACATAGTTATTGTATACGGCAAGCCGGGGGCCTACGGCATCGTGTCGCATCCAGCGGGGGCAAGGGAGGCCATAAACGAGTACCTGGCGGGTTACATATCCTCAGAAAACATGAGGATCCGAGACAGGCCCCTCAAGTTCGAGAGCAGGCCGCCCGAGAGGAAGACCGGCAAGGCGGCACGCCTCGTCGAGTGGGAGGACCTCTTCGTGGACCTCGGCGGCTTCCAGCTGGAGGTTGCCGCATCTTACATAGCCAAGGGGGAGGTGGTTGGCGTCGTCGGACCCAACGGCATTGGAAAGACCACCTTCCTCAAGGTGCTCGTAGGCGAGGTAAAGCCAGCGAAGGGCTCAGTCAACGGAACTGTGAAGATAAGCTACAAGCCTCAGTACATCAGAGACATCGCAGTGAAGAACCAAGAGACGCCTGTAAGCCTGTGGCTCGCCCAGCAGGCCGGCGACTACTCAGACAACCCCATATGGCCCGACCTCAACAGCGGCTTTAATTTGACGCCCCTCTTGGAGCGGAAGATGGGGGAGCTCTCCGGAGGCGAGCTTCAGAGAGTCGTAGTGGCCGCCGCCCTGCTCAAAAAGGCTGACCTCTATGTGTTAGACGAACCGATGGCGTATCTCGACGTGGAACAGCGCATAACCGTCGCGCGGACCATCCGGCGGATAATTGAAGAAAGCGAGGTGGCGGCTCTAGTGGTGGAACACGACATAGCCATGCTCGACTACATGTCTAACGCAATAATGCCATTCATAGGTGAGCCGGGTCGGAAAGGCCGCTCCCCGGGGCCTACCGACATGAGGACAGGCATGAACATGTTTCTCAAGTGGGCAGAGGCGTCGTTTAGACGTGACGTCAAGTCCGGCAGGCCTCGGCTCAACAAGCCAGGCTCGGCTCTTGACAGAGAACAGAAAGAAAAAGGGGAGTTGTACTATACCTAACATGGGCTTTATCTACGGCATAATGCCCCCCATCCCCCCTCTCAGAGCTTTCGAAGGCGTGCAACCTGTAAAGCCACACATCACTCTGGTAAAGCTGAAAAGGCCTGTCCAGGTCGAGATTAGGTACAGGCAGTTCGTAGTGGCGCTAGGGCCCGTGGTGTTGCTCCCCTCTCCCTCAAAGCCTAGGTACATTGCGCTGAAGGCAGAGCCCTACGGAGAATTGGCGGCTCTACGTACGTTATTAATGGCGTCGTTAGGAGACGCAGTTGAGGAGAGATACGGCGAATTTAAGCCGCATCTCTCGGTGTACGCCATAAGACTCAAGCATCCAACCCAGGAGGATCTTACACCAGCCGTGGAGGAGGCCGGTAAATACGTCGGCACCGTGTTTGAGGTCAAGGCCATCTATTTAATCGATACAACCGGCGGGATATACGCGCCGATCTACATAGTGCCTCTCCATGCGTAGAGCAGAAGTCGCTTACTTGGCCGGTATGGCCGTGGCGGGTTGCGTCGTGGAGGGGGTGAAGCCGCACTTAATAAACTGGCTTCGCTCACTTGGCATCTCCGTCGATATGGGGAAGGCGGAGTTGCCCCGGAGGTACTGTAGATATAGCCCCCAGACCCTTCTGGAACATGTATACTTCATTAAAGGCGCCTTCGAGACGCACGGCGAGTTTTTCCTCGGCGACCCCCACGGCGGAGATGTCGTCATAATCTTCAAGACAGGGGCTAAGAAGTTAATCAAATCGCTACGGCTGATGGGCCTAACTCCCCTTGAAACCACCGACGAAAGTGGAGACAGAAGATTTATAGTTCTGTACAGAGACAGAGACGTACGGAGGTTTCTAAAGATAGTTAAGCCTGCAGTGGAGGATGCGGTGGTCGCTAAACTGCTGGGCCTATGTACGCACAACTCGTAGTAGAAGTCCTCAACTACATAGGCATAGTCGCCTTTGCGGTGTCGGGGGCGTTGAAGGCGGGGGAGAAAGATATGGATCTGCTCGGCTTCGTAGTGTTGGGCTTCTCCACTGCGCTGGCCGGGGGGATAATGAGAGACATATTGCTAGGTAGAGTGCCCCCAGTCAACATAACATACCTCCCGTACCCCCTCACGGCAATTTTGGCGTCCGTTGTGACGTTCTACCTCTACCCACACCTCCGGCGTTACAGAGACGTCGTGTTGTATCCAGACGCAGTGGGGCTAGGCGCCTTCGCGGCCATCGGCGCCGACGTGGCGGCTAGTTACTGTCCAACATACACAGAAGGCGGCTGTTGGCTCACCGTCGTGATGCTCTCCGCCCTCACGGCAGCCGGCGGCGGAGTTGTCCGCGACGTGTTGGCTGCCGAGATACCTGTCGTGTTGAGACGTGAGATATACGCCACAGCCGCAGCGGCCGGCGGTCTAGTTTACTTGGCTACGTTGCCGCTTGGGAGAGGAACGGCCATGATAGTCACGATACTGGCGGTCACTGCGATAAGGATAGTGGCGTTAATGAAAGGCTGGGAGCTACCACGCGCCGCTCGACGCGACGTCTAGACATCTAAACTTCAACTTCTTGTGCATCACGCATAGGTCGGTCTCTTTGGGCAGTCCTTCGGTTACTATTCGAAACCCCCGTAGATACGCCTCGTAGAGCGGATGGCGAGGCGACCTGCCGGACGCCGGCACCACGCACATGGTCTCCCCATCGTAGATCACATCTCCTTTGTTGTTACGCGTTATGTAGACCGTCGCGTCTATTCTCCGCAACTCGTACAACAAGCCGGGCGGAGGTTGCGGCGGCGCTCCGTCTCTCACCGCCACGTAACTCAACACCACAAGCCCTAGGTCGCAGGTAGTCACATCAAGGCCTAGTTTCAAGACGCGTTGCATGGCGAGCAAGTCGCCCACCTCAGCTCGCGGCAGTAGCGCGGTTAACCTCTGTAGAAGCCCCCGCCTGTCGAGAAGACCGCGTTTGATTTGTTGCACATAAGCGTATATCGCCTCCACAAGCTCCAGCGTGCCGAACCTGCTCCACCCCTTGACGGCGTATTCAAACGCCTCGTCGGATTGAGTAAGCACCACTGCCGAGGTGAGATACTTAGGCTCTTCCAGTAGCTTTGGGTCTTTCAGGGGGCCGTAGTACTCAAAGTGGTCGATCCAGCCGATTAAAGTCACTTCATCAAATGGCAGTAAAGATATTTATAGGAAACGTAACGGGTGTCCGTGGCTCCTCGCTTCTTTGTGTACCCTGGGTACAGAAGCTTAGAAGACGAGCCCAAAATCCGGCAGATGATCTACAAGGGGCTTAAGGAGATTGAGACTGAGATACGGAAGCGGATGCTGAACTCTGACAACGTAGAAGAGCTCGGCCGCGCCCTGAAGGCTATAAACATGATAGCAGTGAGGGTCAAGTCAACCGAGGGCAAGCCCACCTCCAGGAAGGAGTTGGAGCAGATAGACGCCGTGATATTTGACAAGCTAAACACACTACTGTCTACATTGGCTAGTAAGGATTATGTGGCTATGCTCGCCACCGTGTCTGAACTTGAAAAACTGGTGACACGTCGTAATTCGTTGTTTTCCTAATGGTCTGCCTGGAGCCGCTAACCCCAGACGAGTTTACTCACTGGTACCGCCACTTAGGGAGACTGCGTCTCTTCTGGGCTAAGCCCGTCGTGGAGCTCTTCCCGCTGTATAGATTGGTAGAGGGGTGTGTGGTAAAGGTGAGGTGGTCTTCCGAAAGGCCGCGGCTTGAGGAGGCATACCTCATCATACTGCGGCGGGCTAAGAAACTGGATTTCGCCGCTACGTTGAGAGGCACGAAAATCTTGATAACGCCTGAGGAAATAGAGAAGAGTCTTTACCAGACGAGGGGGGCTCTCTATATATATTCTACTTCGCGTCCATGCGCATCTGCGCTTTACTTAGAAAAACCGCCGGAGGGACATCCAGAGCCAGGCCCCGACCACTTGCTTCTGTACTCGGGACCCGACATGAGGTACCTTTTGTATCTCAACAGGTGGAATTTCAACATAGACTACCTCTGGCTGACCAGCCCTGGCTACTTAGACGGGGCAATAGAAAGCGCCATATGCGAGACGAGGAGACTCGGCGGGAGATATGTGACGATTGCTACAGACGAGGGGCAACCGGCCTCGGTGGATTACAGCTTATATAAGCCCGATTACCTTTACAATACCTATAAACTAAACTTTTAGTATATAAAAGATTCCCCACCAGATGTATTATATATTTTGCTTACACGACACCACATGTATAGACTTTCTCAAACAGTCAAATGTCCAATATGCGGCCTAGAGTTTAGACCAACCGTAAGGTCTCTTAACGGAGACGAAGCTGAGGTGATGTGCCCAAACGG
>JAJHQT010000067.1 GCA_020833205.1 Pyrobaculum sp. | reverse complement strand
AGTCTCACGTCGACGTCGTTCACGGCTATATATATGTCGGCGCGTGGCCTCCCGTCGGGGCCCACAACTCTCTCGTACAGCTTCTGCGACACCGACGCCAAGTTTTTCAACACCTCCTTCACCGTCTTCCCCTCTACCTCAACCTCCTCCCTGCCGCCAGCCAGTGCCACAAGCACGCCGGCCAGCCTTACTCTAGCCATAGGACACAGCTACTTTTAATATAAGTCATTTTTCAGCAGTGCTGTGTACACGTTACGGACCTGTGACTGTGGGGTGGGACGGCGCTAGGACGCACGTCAACCCCCCTGCATGTAGTAAATGGGTAGACATAGAGACCTTTGTCTACTCCATAGAAGTAGACGGCTTAGACAAGAGGCTCCTTTATCTACTCAGCGTGCCCCGCGGCTCCGTAACGACGTATAAACTTTACGCAGAGGCCATCGGCACGAGCCCCCGGCACGTAGGGTGGTTAATGGCCTCCAACCCGTTGCCAGTTGTACTCCCATGCCACAGAGCAGTTAAGAACGACTTATCTCTAGGCGGCTACAGCGGCGGCGTTGAGGTCAAGAAGGCGTTACTGGCGTATGAAGGCGCCCTCTGCGGCGGAAAGCCTTGTAGAGTAGTGAAGCCGCGCCCTGTCTCGGACTTGTACTTAGCTATTCTACACAGCCTTGGAATATATAAATACTGACTTTGAGATCTGCGTAATGCCTGTCCGAGTGAGGATAGACAGATCGAAGTGTGTGGTGGCTCACTTCTGCCTATTCTACGCCCCCACGGTTTTCATCCCAGGCGACGGCGGCAAGCCTGTGGTTGCCTCGGAATACGCCACAAACGGCGTGGAGGAGGGCGTAGTGCCCGACGACCTCTACGACCAGGTCAAAGAGGCTGAGAGACACTGCCCATCGCGTGCAATTCGGGTGTATAAGGAATGATGATGTATCGTGCAGTAATTCTAGACGTTGACGGCGTTATTACGCCCTTCCGGTCTGCTTGGCAGAGACTACACGCGGTATTAGGCACAGACGCCCGACTCAACAGAGAGCTCTACAAGCTAAACGCCATAGATTATTACGAGTGGGCTCTTTACGATACGTTGCTCTGGCTAGGAACCCCCCGGAGCGTTGTGGAGGCCCGGTTTCAAACCAGGAGGGGGTTAGAGGAGTTGTGTAGCGCTCTGCAAGAGGCCGGCGTGTACACTGTCGCCCTCTCCGCAGGTCTAGGCTACACTAGACAGCTTTCTCGTTGTTTTCACTTCTATTTAGTAAACGAGTTGATATACAGAGACGGCGCCGTGTATTCGGTGGCAGTGTCTGTAAGCGACAGAAACAAAGCCGAAATTGCGGAACAAGTACTTGATCTCATTGGCGTTGAGTGGAAAGAGACGATTGCTGTGGGAGACGGCGAGGCAGATTTGCCCATATTGAGAAAGGCGGGTTACCCAATCGCATTCAACCCAGTCAACGAGGAGGTGGCCAGAGCCGCCAAGGCCGTGATTAGGGCAGACACGCTTCGCCCCCTTGCCAAGTATTTAAAGGCGTTGCTTAGACGAAGCGGGTGATGACCACATCCGATGTCGACCAGTGAGAAGGCCGTCCCAGACTGAGTCCTCACAACGCTTTTTAACAGGTGGGAGCGAGTATACCGTGGAGGTGAGAAAAATTATCCGGGTCGGCGAAAGATCTTTTGGGGTAACTCTTCCTAAGGAGTGGGTAGAACTACACGGCTTGGGGGTGGGCTCGCCTGTCCGCATGCTTGTGGATAGGGATAAGATCACTCTGCTCCCCGGCGCGGAGGCGGCCGCCGTTAGGCGGGCGAAGATCAAGGGAGACGACGTAGAGAAGTTAGTACGTGATATTATAGCGTACTACATAGAGGGGGTCGACGAGCTGGAGGTGGAGACGAGGAACATATCTGCCGTGGTGACAAAGATAGAGGGTAAGCTGCCCGGCGTGGTTCTGATGGAAGTGGGCGGCGTCTTAAAGCTTAGGATCGTGACTCGGGAGGATATAAACATAGACGAAGCCGTACGGAGCATGTACACCACAGTCGATGCAATGTTTTCGCTTTTCCTACAAATGTTTGGACTGGGGAAACGTCAGTTGGCCGAGGAGATCCTGAGGCTGGACGACCAGTTGGACAGACTCTACTTTTTCTCCCTAAGGACCGTCAAGAGGAATATAGTCCAGAGGCCGGAGCACTACGTGGACTACGTCATTACGATAAAAAACCTCGAGCACATAGGCGACGCCATAGACCGCGCCACCAACTACTACCTACAGAACGAGATAAAATGCGTCGCCGAGGTGTTGGCAGTCTTTAAAAAGGTGTATCACTTCATGCAAGACGCCTTCAACGCCTTCTACAACAACGACGCCGGCAAAGCGCTCGTCGTTCTGTTACAACGTGCAGAGCTTATGAAGGAAACCCTACAACAAATCTGTCCACAGGCCACAGCCGTAATGCACGAAGCAGCCTCTATAGTGGGTTTTGCCGCGGATATCGCCGAAGCGGCCTACTCGAAAGCCACCCGCCAATGAAAGTTGTCATAGCCTTGCCCTTTTATGGCCTTTTGGGAATACTCTACGCAGGTCTAGCGGTTTTACTTATGCCCTTCTTTATGTTCTCGTTTGTAGACGTGCTGAGGTCTATAGGCATGCATCCCCTAGCGGCTTTGCTCCTGGGGGCTTCAATCACCTTTCTCAGTCTGGCGACGAGCCCTGTAAACCTTGTGGTATATACGCTCTCCCGGAGGCAATACATGCCTGTGGTGGATTACGTAGTAGTGTTCGGCATACCGGTGCCGGTTCCCCGTATCGTTTTTCAAGAAGAAAAGTCTTACATTGCCATAAACGTGGGGGGTGCCGTGATACCGCTGGCGGTCGCCACGTATCTAGCTGCCCACGTCTTCAGCCCAGCCTTATTGGTTTCCATAGTCGCCGCCTCGGTTCTCATCTACATGACTAGCCGGGTCGTGCCCAACGTAGGCGTAGTCACTCCAGCCCTTGCGCCTCCTATTATCGCAGTGCTGGCTGCTCTGATAGCAGGAGGCGGGCCGGTGACCACCTACGTGACTGCGGTGTACGGCACAATATTAGGAGCAGACCTATTCAACATGAGGAAAGTGGTAAGGCACAAGCCGCCTTTTGTCTCAATAGGAGGCGCTGGGGTGTTTGACGGCATATACCTCAGCGGAGTATTAGCGACTTTGCTGTCAAGATTATTCTAAAAGGAGGCGGGTCTACGGCAACAACGAGGGGCGTGGGGGTGGCGTTGCCGTAGCCGCCTTAGCGTTAAGTTGGTTTAGGTTTAAATAGATTTTCATAGAAAAATAAAAAAGGAGATCAACATATAAAATAATGATGAAAAATATTATATTATAACGAATACAGCACGGCGTGTTCTTTACTAATACAAAGGAACTTTATATATGTCATATAGTTGAGATTTGTCAAAATATTATATGATCTCCCCGGCGTGGGGATAACCCTGGCGTAGCCCCCTACCGGCATACCGCTCAAGTCCACCTCTCAACAGCTGGACTAGATTCCACACGTGTTTCCTCGTCCTATCCACAGCGATTTCCTTCAGCTTCCTCTCGTCTCCGCCTCCCTCCTCCTCGTGGACGGTCACGTCGAGCACCAGGACGCCGGTGGCTATCTGCAACTGCATAAGGCCTATCGAGGCGGCTAGGTAGCTGTATTTGTCCACTTGCGTAGGGCCCACCCACCCCAGCACCACCACCGCGTCGCAACCCTCCTTTACGAGCTTGAGGGCGCCCCACACAGTGTTCTTGATGCCGGGGACTGTAAGTCTCTTAACCACGGCGTCTGGCATCAAGTTGTGTATTTCATCGACGGCGACGCTCCCCATGTCCACCCGGGCGAAGGTCGTGTCGACGACGCCTATGCAGATCATGTCAAGTCGACGACACCTATTTATAGTTCTTTCTGCACCATACGCATGAGGCGCTTCGGAGTTTCGTTGCCGCCGGAAATAGCCGACGCGGTGGAGAAGATAGCCCAGGAGGCTGGGGTGACCCGGAGCGAAGTCGTCGCAACCGCTCTGCAAGAGTACCTAGAGAGCCGGAGGAACCACAAAGAGCCCGGCCACCAGTGCCTCGGCGTCGTAATGGCGGTTACAGACGCCTTCTCGGACATAGGAGACGCCATTGAGCAGAACAAGGCTCACATATTGGCGTACACCCACCTACACGTAGAAGGCATGTGCCTCACAATCGCCGTCGTCAAGGGAGGCGGCGAGGAGATTGAGAAGCTGACGCTGGAGATGTCCAGAAAGGCGAGACTCACGCGGTACGTGCCGCTTCTGTGAAGATCTCCGCGAGGTTTTTAGAGGAGGCGAGACAGAGGTGCTCCCCCGACGCCGAGTGTCCCGCCCTCCTCTTCGGCAGGGAAGAAACTGTTTTAACCTGGAGCTGGCTCCGCAACGTGCTGAACAGCCCCACAGCCTTTCTGCTCGACCCAGAGGAGATGTATAGGGCCATCACCGACGCGGAGGCGTCTGGGCTGGACTTGGTGGCCATATTCCACACGCACCCAGGCCCCCCGGCCCCCAGCCCCCTCGACCTTAAATACATGAGGCTGTGGCCCGTCGCCTGGGTCATCTCCAACGTCTACACTTGGGAAACCGCCGCGTGGAGGTTTAAAGAGGGTAGGGCCGTGCCGGTGCACCTGGAGTGG
>JAJHQT010000005.1 GCA_020833205.1 Pyrobaculum sp. | reverse complement strand
TAGCGCTGTCTACTCTGAGCCTAAACGGCACCTCTATCTTCCGCAGGACGGGGAAGTTCGAGATCCGCTCTCTCCTCAGCGGCTTCCCAGCCGCCTCGGCCTGGACAGGCGCCGCGGAGATCTCGATGGATCTGTCGTACACCCTTACCCTGATGTTCTCCTTCTTCATCCCCGGCATGTCTATGTATACGACCAAGTTCTCCCCCACGTCGTATATATCCACGTCTGGTTGCCTCTCTACCTTGCCCGTATTCGCGTCGTATAGCTCCTTCAAGCCCTCCTCGATTTTCTTTACCGGTTCCATGTGTTTCAAGGGCCTCTGCTTAAAATCGAAGGGACTGTAATACCTAGATAGTTGGTCATCATCACGCAATCCGCCGCGCTTGGGGGTAGACAGCACCTGATCTACGGCTCCGGCACTTTGAAGGCCGTGTGTTATGTTGGTGATGGGTTACGCGGTGGTTTGAGGCGTTGTGCCGTTTGCTTAGGGCTGGGCAAAACCCTGGTAAAAATTGTGTGGTGGGATTATTTTGGCTGTACGACCCCTATCACCTCGCCGTACATGTTTATAGGGAAGGAGCGGCCGCACTTTGGGCAGTTGATGCTGAAGCCTATGTTGTACCAGCTCTCGCCTATCTCTACCTCGAACTTGTGTTTGCAGTAGGGACAAGTCGCCCGCACTTTCAGCGTCTTTTCAAGCTCGCCGCCGGAGTATTCCCAATCTTCGGGAAATTCTTGGGCCACCACCATGAGACCCCCCGTTAATGCTAATATATATTTTTTGTCCTTGGCCTCTGTGGAGTTCTTCGAGGTTGTGGAGAGGAGGCGGTCGATGAGGCGGTTTAAGAGGGTGAAGATCCCAGAGGAAGACGTGAGGAGGATAATGGAGGCGGGCAGGGCCGCGCCGACAGACGCCACGTTGCATCTTTGGTCCGCGGTGCGCGTCGTGGACGAGGGCAAGAAGGCTGAGATAGCCAGGCTGATAGGGCAGCCACACGTGGAGGAGGGGTCGGACTTCTTTGTCTTTCTTGCGGATCTCTACAGGTTGAGGGAGTTGCTGAGGTTTAGGGGTAGGGATTTAGCCGAGGATCGGCTTGCCCTCTTTGTCTTCGCGGCTGTAGACGCCGCCTTAGCCGCCGAGAACATGGCCCTTGCAGCAACTGCGCTGGGGTACGGCAGTTGTTTCATAGGGGCTGTGCAAAACGCGGCTGGGGAGATCGTGAAGTTGCTTGGGTTGCCGCCTCTGACTTATCCGCTTTTTGGCCTGGTGGTGGGGGTGCCTGACGAGGACCCTCCGCCGCGGCCGCGCCTGCCGCTTGAGATGCTGTTTCACGAAGGCGCGTACCGGAGGTACACGGAGGAGGAGCTGGCCGCCGCCTTTAGGATCATGGCGAAGGTCACGAGGTCGGGGGATTGGTTGAGGCTTCTGGAGAGATATGCTGGGAGAGGGGGCTACTTCGAGGCGCGCGGCGGGGAGATGCGGAGGCTGTTGAGGGAGCTAGAGTTTTTATAATTGCGAGATTGGTGTGGCATGGCAACTATCAGAGGGGTGGTGGTGTCTAAGCAACTGGTCTACGACCCGACAGGCGCCCGCTATGTAAAGATAGACATAGTCGAGGAGAGGGAGTTGCCTGGCCCGGTTGCGGCTTTTTCCGCGCAGGACGAACAGGCGGCGCAGCTGATGCGCGAGGTTATGCCGTTGGTTAGCCAAATAGTCAGGTCTCTGCCGTTTGGGGGCGGCAAAGTAGCGGTGCCCCGCATTACGCTTTGGCTCACCGACGAGGAGGTGGAGGTCTTCGGCGACGTGGACGTGGGCGACACGGTGGTCATATACGTTGAGAACAACGAAATTAAGCTAAAGCCGGAAAGTTAAAAAAGGGGTGCTGGGGCCGTCTCGTGATTTCAGACGCCTATAGGCTGAAGTACACCTTCGGCGTTGATTTTGGGACGAGTTATGTGAAATACGGCCCGATCGTTCTCAACGAGCCTAGGGTTGCGCAGACTAGGGGCCTATTCCTGAGGGATCTGCCCGAAAGCGTGAAGATGAGGATCCCGCCTGAGGTCCTCTCCCGCGGACTTGTGGTTGGCGACGAGGAGGTGCGGAGGTACCTCTCCAGCGTGAGAGACGTCCAGCGGAACCTGAAATACCCGCTTAAAGACGGCATAGCTAGGAGAGACGACGAAGATGCCTGGAGGGTGCTGAAGGAGCTTGCCAGGTACACCCTGGCGCAGTTCCCAGTTTCCGACCCTGAGTTCAGGGGGTGGCTTGTCTCTATCGCCCTATCGGCCTTGGCGCCCGACTACATGTATAAGGCCTTCTTCGACATATATACAGAGCTCGCCGGCGAGCACAAGTTACACGCCGTCACGATACTGCCTCAGCCCTTGGCTGTGGCCATCGCGGAGAACGCGGTGAACTGCATAATTGTGGAGGGGGGCCACGGCAACATCCAGATAGCGCCCATAAGCTTCGCCCTTATAAGGGAGGGCCTTGTGGCGCTGAACAGAGGCGGGGCGGAGGCTAACGCCATCACGCGGGAGATCCTGAAGGACATCGGCTACAGCGACATCGCTAGGGAGGAGTACGCCGTTGAGGTGGTGAAGAGGGCCGTGGGTCTTGTGCCGAGGAACCTAAAGGAGGCGATTAAGGCGGCTAAGGCGAACCCGGACAGATTCGTGGCCAAGGTGCGCCTCTCGCCTGTGGTGGAGGTGGAGATTCCCAGGGAGTACGCCTGGACCAGGTTCTTGATTGGGGAGATAGTTTTCGACCCAAACCACGAGGAGATCAAGAGCTACATCGAGCAGTCTCGCCTCCACATTGAAAACGCCGTGATTGGAGACGTCACTTTATACGGCGAGATGGACGTGGCTACTGCGATAATAACCTCGCTGAGAAGCGTCTCGGTGGAGATACAAGACCGCGTGGCGTCGCAGATAATACTCAGCGGAGGCGCCTTCAGCTGGCGGGTGCCGCCGGGCCTAGAAGACGTGGCTGTAGACAGCGTGGGCCGTATGAAGGTGGCTCTTGAGGAGAGGAACCCGGTCTTGGCGTCTAGGGTAAACGTCCGCCTAGTGGCGGAGCCTCAGTACTCTGTGTGGAGGGGGGCCGTTATATACGGCTACGCCCTGCCGCTGACGCTGGAGTGGTCGGACTCCACGAAGGAGGGCTGGTACTTCGTAGGGGGCCGGTGACGTGGATTTCGTAAAGTTGCTTCTTGTTAGGTATTTTTCCGAGACTCTCGGCATGAGATATGTGGGCGAGAGCGGCGGCGTCGTGTGGTTTGAGGAGGGTCTCAACAGGGTGGCGGTGTTGCCGTACTTCGCCGAGGTCTACGAGGAGGCGGAGGTCTATAAACGCGTCGGCGAGCTGATGGGCGCGGCCGCCGCCAAGGTGTACCTAGCGGTCCTGCCCGAGGCGTCCCCCTTCGTGGACCCCAGATACTTCAAAAACCAGGGCGTTGGCCTAGTGGTGGTGGACCCCGCCAAGGGGCCCGACAGCGTGGAGATCAAGATCTTCGCAAAGCCGCGCCCGGCGCCCGTCGCCGACTTGGGCAGGGTTGCCGAGTCCCTCAAGGCGTCTCTCGCCGAGCACCTAGACGTGCAGTTGAAGAAGCTGGAGGCTTCTCTGTATGAAAAACTGCGACGCTACGTAGACGAGAAGATTGAAGAGATGTGCCGCCAGCTTCTGGCGCCTGCCAGGCCTGAGGCGGCGCCGAAGCCTCCCGAGGCCCCCCCGCCGGCTCCGCCCAGCTCCGTGGCTGACAACGAGTGGGTGCGTATCTTGCGGTCTAGGAGGAGGGAGGGTTAATATATAAGTCTCTACCACCTGTGTTCTGTGGATATATTGATTGAGGAGGTTAGGAAGGTCTTTGGTAATACAGACGAGGGGAAGCTGGCGGAGAGGCTTATTTCGGCGTATCGGGCGGGGGGTCCCAGCGCCGTTAAGGCGGTTCTGGTGGAATACCTAAAGACGCTGGGGGTCGATGTGGAGGCTGGAGAGGATTGAGCTGGATAATTTCAGGTCCTACAGGGGGAGACACGTCGTTGAGTTCGGAGGGGTAAATGTGGTCTGGGGGCGGATCGGCGCCGGCAAGACCTCGCTCCTATACGCGGTGGAGTTCGCCTTGTTTGGGAGGCAGCTGGAGGTGAAGGAGAGGGTGGCCAAGTTGGTGGACTTGATAAACACCGAGTCGCACGAGATGGGGGTCGTCTTGACGCTGACGAGAGGCGGCGACGTCCTTAGGGTTGAGAGGAGGCTCACACGCCGAGGAGGCGAAAGGGTCGTCCTGCGGTTCAGCGGTCTGGAGCTCAGGGGGAGGGAGGCTGAGGTGAAGCTCGCCGAGCTTCTAAACGCCGACGAGGACATCTACGAGAGGCTGGTCTACATCTCGCACAGGACTCTTGAGGGCTTCATCTACGGAACGACGCAGAAGAGGGCAGTGTCTGTCGACAGACTGTTTGGGATAGACGTCGTGGACGGGGTGGTGAAGGCCGCGGCCTCTCTGGAAAAGGCCCTCCTGGAGCGGGCGGAGGAGCTAAGGAGGCGCCTCTCCGCCTACGAAAAGCACAGAGACGTAATAAGGCGATACGGCGGGTACGGCGCCGTTGCTTCGCGGCTTGATGCCGTCGGCAACGAGATAAAGACGCTTAGGGAGAGGGAGGAGCGCCTCGCCAAAGAGGCGGAGGAGCTGGCCAAGAGGCGGGCCGCCTACTTGACGAAGCTGAAGGAAGGCGAGGACCTGCTTATGGAGTACTACAGAGCCAAGTCGGAGCTTGAGCTTCTTGAATCCGCCGCAGGCGGCGAGGAGGTCGACGTCTCGACGCTGGAGAAGATAAGAAACGCGATGCGGGAGGCCCTGGAGGAGTATGAACACGTGGTCGACCCGCGGCTCGCTGAGAGGCTGGGCTCAGCAAGCGACTTGGAGACCCTCTCTGCGGCGATGGCCGAGGCCTACGACGCTTTACTTAAGCTGTATAGGGATGTGGAGTCCCAGATCTCAGACACGAAGAAGATATACGACGCCTACGTGGCCAAGGTGAAGAAGATAGAGGAGGAGATAGGAGACGCGGAGGCCAAGCTCCGCAGGCTTGAAAAGCAGTACATAAGGTTCAGAGAGCTCCAGAAGACCTTCCGCTCGCTGGAGGCCGCCAGAGCGGCTTTGGCCGAGCACCGGAGGAGGCTTGCTGAGGCTGAGAAGGCGGTCTCGTTCTCGTCTGCGCTCAGAACAGTAGCCCTGTATGTGGCCGAGACGGGCCTGGAGAGGTGCCCCATCTGCGGGGGGCCCGTGAGCCGCGAAACTGCGGCAGACGCGGCGAAGGAGGTGGAGGCTAAATTCGGCGACTTGATACGCGAGGTAGAGGCGCTTCGGGAGAAGGCGAGGGAGCTTGAGAGGGCGGTTGAGGAGATGGAGGCGTTGAGTAGCGACGTGGCGGAGTACCTAGCCGCCAAGACGCGGCTGGAGGAGCTCCAGCTGGAGAGGGAAGAGGCCGTAAAGAGGGCCCTTCAGGCGGAGAAGGCGTTGAGGCAACTGGAGAAAAAGGCGGAGAGGCTCCGCCTCCTCCTCGCTAGGATAGACAGACGCACCATTTCAGACGCCGTGTCTAAATACGCAAGAGGCATCAAGATGCGGGAGTTGCGGCGCCGCCTAAGGGAGCTGGAGGCCGAGCTGAAAAACGCGGGGCTAACAGACGAGGCCTTGGCGGCTGAGATCCGCTGGCGTGAGGTCGTGGAGGAGCTGGAAAAGACGTCGAGCCGCCTTGCGGAGCTCTACAGGGAGAAAGCCGCGTTGGAGGAGGTGGTGAGAGAAGTCGGCGCCGACGCAGACGTCTTGAAGAAGGGGCTTGACAACGTGCTGTATGCCTACAGCCGGCTCCAGGAGCTCAAGGCCAAGCTCGAGCTGGTGAAGATAAACGCCAGGGCCAGGCTTCTGGAGGTGGCGAGAAACAGGTTCAACGAGATATTTCTCTCCCTGTATAAATACGGCGACATAGTAAGAGTAAACGCAGACCTGGAGCAACGCAGAGGCTACTACGAGTTCTACGCAGTTACGCCCGCCGGCGATAAATACGGCATTTCCAAACTCAGCGATGGCCAGCGCCTCTCCATAGCGCTGGCGCTGGCCCTAACCCTCAGGGAAATCGCGCATACAAACCTAGGCTTTGTCATATTCGACGAGCCGATCCCCTACGTAGATGCCAACATCAGAAAAGCCTTCGTGGAGCTCGTCAAAACGCTGGCTGGCCAGCACCAAATCGTGGTGGCCACCCAGGCTAGAGACTTCGCCAACGCGCTGAAAGAGGCGATACCCGACGCAAAGCTCCTCGTAGTAACCAAGAGAGAAAGCTCGGAGGTCGAGGTGGAGTAACGCCGCGGCTCATTTGCCGGATTATGTCAGCGCTCCAGACCCCCTTCACCTCTCGTCGGCCCCACTTGGATTTTCATCACAGCCGACGACCACCTGCGTCTATATAACGTTAGCCCTCCGCCACACGTGGTCGAAATACGTCCGGGCGACCTCGATGAGGAATTTGTCGTTTGTATATATGCCCGTTATGTCGCCGCCGTATTTGACGTAGATGGTCACCGCGGTCCCTATGGCGCCGCCGCCGAACATCTCCCGGGCGGCTCTCACCTCTACGCGCGGCGGTAGGTCGAACCTAGTCCTCAGACGCTCCGTTGTGAGGATCTTCACGGCTAACCGCTTCGACTCCTCGCTTATCACGGCTAGGAGCCGGTAGTCCACAAGCTCCTCAAATGGAACTGCCAGATACACCTCGTCCTCAGCCGTAGTCACCACCTCCTGGATAAGCTCCGCCGCCCTCTCGGCGCCGCGGATCAAGGTCAGAAAGGTGGGCGCCACGGCGGCGTACCGGCTTTCATACGCCATCTGCAGACTATCGAAGAGAGGCTTGAGGGACTTCAAGACGTCGGCTGCGGCTCCCACAAGTTTTTTATAGACCTCGGCGGGGGGAGTCGCCTTGAACTTGGCGGGGCGCGCGGCGCGTTCAGACGAGATAAGCCCAAGGCTCCCCAGCTTATCCAGGTAGGCGTAGATCTTTGTGTAGGGGATCCCAAGCTGGTCTGAGAGCTCCCTCGCCGTTAACGGCCCCTTCTCCACCAATGCGAGGTAGATGTCGATCTCGCGCCTCCCTACCCCAAGAAGCGCCAGAACTCTGGAGAGGATCTCCACGGCTTCTCCACGGCTCAGGTTTTTAACTGTTTTAACGGTATATAGTTAAAAAGTTTAAATTAGGCGCTTCTTTAGCGGGTTGATGAGTAAACAAATCGTGGAGTTACAGACGCAACAGCCGCGGAGGCTGGTGGATATTTCAAGGTTTAACCTCGCCGAGAGGTACAAGTCCACGTTGCTTAACGAGAAGTGGCAGTCCACGTTGAAGAGACAGTATGGGCTACCTGAAGACACGAGGGTCGTGAAGGCCACGCTGTCGCTGTGTCCTGTGTGTAACAGTAGAATACCCGCCGTCGTGTACGAGGAAAACGGCGCCATCTGGCTTAAGAAGAGATGTCCAGAACACGGAGTCTTCGAGGATCTCTACTGGGGAGACGCCGAGATGTACTACTTCTTCCTCCAGTGGGACAGGCCGGAGTACATCGCGAAGGGCCTAGCCAACCCCTACACGGACCTCGAGTTCTACAAAGACATGGGTTCATGCCCGGAGGGCTGCGGCCTGTGTCCGGTGCATAAATCCAACACTGTGCTGGCGATAATAGACGTCACGAACCGGTGCAACATGGCTTGTCCGGTCTGCTTCGCCAACGCAGGCGCCGCCGGCTACGTCTACGAGCCGACTCTGGAGCAGATAGAGTACATGCTTAGGACGTTGCGGGCGCAGAAGCCCTGGGCTCCAAACGCCATACAGATCTCCGGAGGCGAACCCACGCTGAGAGACGACCTGCCCGAGATCGTGAGGATGGCCAGGAAGCTCGGCTTCACGCATATTGAGATAAACACCAACGGCATAAGACTCGCCAACGACATAGAGTACTACAAAGCCCTCCTAGACGCCGGCATCTCCACCCTCTATCTGCAGTTTGACACAATAGACGAGAAGAATGAGGATGTGTGGAGACACCGCATGTACCACCCCAAGGCCTACAGGATAATAAAAGAAAAAGTCATCGAAAACGCGAGGAAGCTAGGCCACCGGTCCATAGTCCCAGTCGTAACTCTTGTGAAAAACTACAACGACAAAGACCTCGGCAAGATAATTAACTTCGCGATACAGAACAGAGACGTAATTAGGTGGGTTAACATCCAGCCGGTCAGCTTCTCAGGACGCGCGAGACTCTACAGCAAGGAGGAGCTTAGGAAATACAGGATCACGATACCAGACACCATCATAGAGATAGAGAAGCAGACCGGCGGCGTCATAAGCAGGTGGGACTGGAGACCCACAAACTGGCCGGTGGCCTTCGCCAAGATGGTTGAGGTGTTGACAGACTCGCCCAAGCCTCTCTTCTCCATGAACCCCATGTGCGGCGCCGCCACGTTTATATACTACGACGAGGACGAGAAACGCGTATACCCAATCACCAAGCTTGTAGACGTAGACGCCTTCGAGAAAGGCGCCTGGGACATCTACTACACCGCGGCAAAAGGCGGCATCTACAAACAGACAGCCAAGGTGAAGGCGCTGAAGCTACTGAAGGCTGTGAAGCACAAAAAAGTGAAGGACCTCATATATGAGGTGCTCGTCAAGAAGGACTACGACTCGCTGGGCAAGTTCTTCTTCAACGTAGTCGGCATTGGCATAATGCACTTCATGGACACCATGAACTACGACGTGGAGCGCGTACAGCGTTGCGACATACACTACGCCACCCCAGACGGCAGAGTATTCCCATTCTGCACATACAACGTCGTCGGCCACCGCGAAAAAGTAGAAAGCTCCTTCAAGGTAGACCCCAAGACCTGGGTAAAGGTTACAGGCCTCTCGCTCACAGGCTGGAGCAAGCAAAAATTTGCCGAGCTAAACAAGTAAACGTTTTCAGTTTTTTCGTAATTCCGTTTGACGTCGAGATTCACAGATTTCTACCTGGTATCGTTTTCTTGCAACGGGTTTACAAGCCTTTTCGTCTTAATGCGAACATTACTGCGCTGGCGGCGCCCGTAATTGCGACTACCAGTGTAAGTAGAGTCGGTATGTTCGTTAGATTACTCTGTTGCGGCCTCTCAAGCTGTATCGGCGTAAGGTTTAGCGTGACGTTCTTCACAGCTACTGGCAACTCGATGAACCACTGGAGCTCCATTTCGCTTGCGTTAACCGCCGCGTAGTACCTCCTCAGCGCTTCTATCTGCGCCTCTATTTCCCGCTTCTGGGCGTTGATGAGGTAGGTGTAGTTCTGCGTAGCTGAGAGCACCGCGCCGAGCCTCGGCAGTGCCTTGGTCTGTTCTATGCGGAACCTGTCGAGCTCCGCGGCGTTTTGCTTGAGGCGGCGCCCCACGTCGGCTAGGGTCGCCGAGGCGTTGTGCAGGGGGATTGTGAACCTGGTTACTTCGTCTCCCGTCTTGTAGAGGTTCTGCGCAACCCCCTGGAGGTTTTTAGTTGCGTTGCGGATTATCTGCGGCATATCACTCCTCAGCACAGTGGCGTTGCTTCGCGTGGAGGCGGCTGTTCTGTTTAGAAGCGGCGCGAGTTCGCCGAGGCTCCTGCTCGTCGTCTCGAGGGTCCTCGCCGCCGAGTCCGTAATTGCTATCAAGGCTTCTACCGTAGACAGGAGGGAATCCACGGCTCCGCGTAGCGCGTAGAGCCGGCTGGCCGCCGAGTCGAGAAGAGCCGCCGCCGTCTCCACCGCCTGCCTGGCTTCGGGCACGGTGATGTTTAGGGAGGAGAGTCTCCTCTTCGCCTCCTCCACGTCTCTTATGGCGTCGTCAAGCGACCGGCGGGTTTCAAGCAGATTCCGCCTTATGGCGTAGAGTTGCTCCTTTGTGTCCCGGAGGCTTTTCAGCGTCTCGTCTGCGGCCGTCTTGTAGGAGGAGAGGGCTGACGACTGCACCTCCAGCAGATTTGCCGCGGTGATCAGGGCTGTGTATTGATAATCGACGAGGAGGATGCTCTGGTTGAGCGTCTCCGCCACGCCGCTCGCCGCGTCGCCTAGGGCGCGTATCTGCATCCTCAACGCCTCAAGGGCGTAGGTGGAGGTGTTCAAGGCCACGGCCCCCTGCTCCAGCGCGACGCCGGTCAAGTTGAGTATCTGAATCAGCTGGGTCAAGTTCCGTAGCTGGCCGTAAGCCGCGTCTGTAAACACGGCGACTGCCTCTGTGAAGTTGCTCACCTGTGCATATGCTGCGTCTAGCCCTCTTGCCCTTTCTTCAAGCGCGGTCAGAGTGTCGTTTATACGTAGCGTCGCGACCACGGAAACTGTCGGCATCTTCACGGCGCCGAAGCTCCCGAACTGCCTAATTCTAAACTTCACGCGGAACTCGGCTTGGTTATCCACGAACAAGCTCCAGTAGTAGACCGTGGTGCCTGAGATCTGGGTGATAGTCGTCGGCGCGGTTTCGTAGAGAATGGCCAGCTTGTCGTCCGCCGGGATGGAGACTATCACCGGCACAGACACCGGCAACAAGGCGCGTAGCCCAAGCCTCAGCTCGACCACGGCGTCTTCGCCCGCCTTTAGAACGCCTCCGCTCAACGTCCCGTTTATGTACCTCAGCCCAACGTCCAGCGCCAGAAACGGCGGATACACGTTGCCTACCGCCTGCTCCAGCACGGCGGCCGAGTACGGAGGAAGGAGGACGCCGGAGATATTGAGGGGGGCTGGGCCGCTGTTTATCAAAACGTCACGGAGCTTGACGTTTGTAACAGTTTTGCCGTCTGGCTTTACGACGTAGGTCACCACTACGGTAGACGCCAGCAGGAGCTCAGCCGCTAGCAAGAGAAGGAGGAGGCTCCTCATAGGCCTATCAACTCGTCGAGGTGTTTCAGCTTCTCGTATACGGCGGCGGCTCGCTCCATATCTACCTTGAAGTCCCTCCTCGGGGGCTCGGCGGTTTCGTAGGCGCGACCTCCGCGCATGTATACCACGCGCGTGGCTATACGCGCCACGTCTGGGTCGTGTGTGGCGATGAACACGGTGTTTTTCAGAAGCCGGTTTATTACGTATATAAGCCCCAGGACCAACGAGGCGTTGTCTAGGTCTATGTTCGACGTGGGTTCGTCGAGTATCAACAGGGGCGGGTTCGTGGCAAGCGCCCTGGCGATGGCCGCCCGCTGTTGCATGCCGCCGGACATCTGATGCGGATACAGCCGCGCCGCCTTCTCCAAGCCCACGAGCTCCAGCAAGACGCGGGCCCTCAGAAGCGCCAGCTCCTTCTTCACTCCGAGCGCCATAAGGGGAAGCGCCACGTTCTGATCCGCGGTTAAATAGGGCACCAGGTTGTAGCTTTGGAAGAGGTAGCCGATGTTTTTCAGCCTGAACCTCTCAAGTTGGCTCTCGGACAGTTTAGTAACGTCGATATTCATGATGCGCACCTCCCCGCTTGTCGGCCTGTCGAGCGTCGCTATGATGTTGAGCAGTGTGGTTTTGCCCGACCCCGAGGGGCCCATAAGCACCACGGCCTCGCCCGGCGACACCGCCAGCGACACGCCGTCTAAGGCCACGGTCTTCGCCGCGCCGCTACTGTAGATCTTCGACACGTTGCGGAGCTCTACCGCCATAGCTGTATTATCTCCAGCGGCCTCAGCCTGGCGACTCTGTAAAGCGGCGAAACTGTGCCCACTACGGCGACCAGAAGCGAGGTGGCTAAGCCCAACGCGGCGTATTGCGGCCGGAAGGTTATAGGCACGTCGAAATTTATCCCCATTCCTATAAGCACCTCTTTAACTGCGTTTGCCCCTAAGAAGCCGACGACGATGCCCGCGACGCCGGCCACGGTTGCTATAAGCACAACCTCGGCCGCCACTGAGAGGAGGATGTCTCGAGACGGGATGCCCATGGCCTTAAGCAGGCCGAACTCCCTCAGCCGCTCCCTTGCCGTGATGGACATGACGGCGAAGGTGGTTATCGCCGCGGTGACAAGCGCCGCCCCGCTTATTACGGAAAACACCATGTTGAGGGCGTTGAAGACCTGCGTGACGGTCTCTAGAAGAGCCTCCTGAGTGTACACCTGGGCTTCTCTATACGTCTCCTTCAGGTCCCGGTAAAGCGGCTTAACATAGGCCTTGTCCCTGACGGTTATGAGGATCGCGTTGACGAAGGGACCCGTGCCTGTGTTCTCCTGGAGCCAATCCAGCGGCACCACCACCAGGTTAAGCCTAAAGGCGCCGACGAAGCCCCTGAGGAAGCTCCGCATCACCCCAACCACCTGCACCTGCAGGGTTTTCTCGCCGCCGGAGACACCTGAGTACATCTTTACCTCAAGCACATCCCCTGGCTTAACCCCAAGCGATTCCTCCACAACAGCCTCCCCCCCAGACGCGGGGAGCCTACCCTCCTTGAGATCCACCGCGAAGTAATCCACATTCCTCAGCGGGATCCCCACGATGGAGACCACCTGTCCGTTGTAGAGACCCGTAGTTATCACGATGCCCTCCGCAGTCTCCACAGCCGCGTTGCTTCGCAACACATCCACGATGTATGTAGGGATGTTTATCGAGTCTGAGTAGATCATGATGTCGGCTGGGTACACCTTAAACAGCGTCTGCTCCACGTATTCCCTAGTCGCGTCGCTTACGACGACAAGGGCCACGAGTAGAGTCACGCCGACGCCGATGGCCAAGGCGGTTAGTAGGTACCGGACTGCCCTCGCCTTGAAGTCCCCGGCGGCGATGAGAAACACATGCTCCATACCTCCCCCTAGCTCCCCGTATAAATCATTTTGTACATATCTTTTTATAGAAGCGAGGCGTATCTGCGGCTGTGAGGAAGCTTGTGGCCGTCGCCGTCATCCTAGCGGCGGTCTACGTGTACATCGCCTTGCAGTCGCCGAAGGTATTCGACGTCCTCATCTACGACGAGTTTAAACTCATGCCGCAAGACATCGAGCCGAAGGTGTTAGAGGCAATCTTGAAAAACGGGACGCAAAGCGGCGCAGGTGACGGCGGCTTTAAACCTCTGCCGGTTGTCATATTCGGGCCCCGAGTCGAGGAGAAGGCCAGGAACCTATCCCGCCTCTTCCCCAACGCCACCACCGCGTGGACTATCCTAGACGAGGCGTTGAGGATCTACAACCAGAAGATGGAGGAGGCGGTGGAAAACGCCACTTCGCGGTTCAGAGAGGCGGCCTTGGAGATTTCTAACTCCACCAAGAGGATCTGCGAAGACCTCGACCAGTTGGTGGGGGGCTACGAAGAGGCCCGGGAAAAGGCGTGGGGGCTTCTGCTGGGCACATACGGCGTCGTTGCGCTGGGCAGGTCGGTGGACAACCGCACGCAGAGGTTTCTGGAGCTATACGACAGATACATCGCTGTGCACGACGTAGATGTAGCGGTGAGGCTCGCCGCGGATGAGACATACGGCAACGTGTCTCGGTATCTGGTCAACGTGACCTGGAGGACTTGGGCCAGCCAGCCCGCCGTGGAAAACGTGACGGAGGCCGTACTCGCCACGAGGCTCAACAAAACGTTGATAGACCTAGCCCGCGCCGTGGCCGCAGTCGGCGTGAGGCAGTACGTCTATGTGCAGCTGATAAACCAGACCCCGCCGCTTGTCAGGCCCTACCTGCCCTACCTAGTCTGCGGCGGAGACGTGGACAAGGCCGTGGAGATGTTTAGATCAGATTTGACGAGGAACTTGACTGCGCGCTATCCCCCGCCGACTCTGCATTTAATCCCCGTGGCGGCCCACCTTGTGTATCAAGACAAATACGCCCTCGCCGTTGTGGAAACCAGGGAAGACATGCCCCACATACCGCATACACTCGGCGTGCCTGTCTCCACCTCGTTTCTGCTCAGAAGCTTCACGGAGGTCGTGACGGAGGACGTGTCGAAAATCGACAGGTCCACCGCAACGGCGCTTTTTGTCGTCTTGCTCTACGTCATGGGGACCCTCCTCGCGCCAGTGCTTATAGTCTCCACGGTGGGTCTAACCTATCTCGCCCTGCTGGGCTTCCTCTACCAGATACACGAGGTGCAGGGGATCTACTACCTCATCGTGTATATGGCGGCGCCGGTGATATTCGCCATAAGCGTCGACTACATGTTGCTGATGGCGAGCCGCTACGCCGAGGAGAGAGCCCTCGGCAGAGACAAGGAGGAGGCAGTGGCAGTTGTCAGACGCTACGCCAACAGAGCCATAGCGGCAAGCGCCGCCGTGGTCGCCACATCGCTTGGCTCCTTCGCCATCTCCCGTCTCCCCTTTATGCAGTCCATAGGCATAGGCTACCTCATAACCACAGCCTTCGTGGCGCTTTCTGTCTTCTTCATATTCCCCGCGCTTCTCTACGTATTAGGCGACAAGATGTTCTGGCCCAAGAAGACCGTCTCCACGCACTCGGGCCGGTCGAAGCTGATGGAGAAGGCGGTCTCCACCGCGCTTAGGAGACCCCTCTTAGTAGCCGCGGTGGCTACGCTGACCACGCTCCTTTCCCTCCTCTTCCTCCTCAACACGCTTGAGATCACCGCAAACCCCGTAGTTGCCATGCCGGAGACCCAGTACAAAAAGGCGCTGGAGGTCGCCACGACATACTTCAAAAACGTGACGGCGCTTTCCACCACATACATCGCCATGAAGAACCCGCCGCCTTCCGGGCTGTTGCAGGAGGTGGAGAAACTCCCCAACTTCGTGAACTACACCGTGGAGAATCGGAGCGGCTGGTACGTGGTGTCCATTAAGCTGTCGGTAGAGGACACGTCGGACAAGCTCCTGGACATATACAGAAGGCTAGACGAGCTCCGGGGGGTCTACGGCCCCTACCTAATCGGCGGCTCAGCCGCCTGGAAAAACGTGGTGTTTCAAGAGATATACATCAAGTTCTGGAACTTCCAGGTATACATCGTCGTTGTCGCCGTGTTTGTGATACTTTCCGTACTGCTCAGAAGCTTCCTTATCCCCCTACGCCTAATAGCCACCGTCCTCATGTCTATTGTGTGGAGCCTGGCGCTGGAGGTGGCGTTCTTCCAAGAGCTCGTGGGACAACCAACCTACTGGCTGGTCCCGGTGATCCTCTTCTCCTTCTTAATGGCCGTGGGCACGGACTACGACATATTTATCATAGCCCGCATCAGGGAGGAGATCGAGAAGGGGCTGGACGAGAGGGAGGCTATAAAGACGGCCATAGTGACCACGGGCCCCGTGATCACCGGCGCCGCCATAATACTCGCCGCCGCCTTCTCCACCTTGATGCTCTCCCAGATACTCCTGTTGAGACAGGTGGGCTTCACCATAGCCCTCGCGGCGCTGATAGACGCCTTCATAGTGAGGCCATTCATAGTCCCCGCCTTGATAGTCCTCGCCGGCAGATACAACTGGCTCTGGTTCACAGGATACAGCGTGCCGATCCGCCGCACAATTTAATTACCGAGTTAAGCAAAGCCGTGGAGCGCGTCTACGCAATACTCAGAAGGCTAGGCGAGGCCGACCTCGAGACAATAATCGCCGAGGCACTGAAGGAGGGGATCCCCCCGCCGGTGGCGACGCGGCACCTCATGCGTCTGGTAGAAAAGAGACGCGTCGAGGTCATATGTGACGTCGCAGTGAGATACGGGCCTACGCCCCCTGACGGACCTCCCGACGCAACGCCTAGAGACACTTAACTAGGTCTCTGGAGGTGTCCCCCGCCGCCTAGTGGATATAAGCCGCGCCGGCCACAACGTAGCCACTACTACAGAAAACAGGCCTCGCCGCCGCGGCCCAAATATACGCCCAGAGGCGTTGACCGCCTGCCCTGGTCGCGTATGTCGCCGTGTTGGGCTTGTTCTCATCGTGGAGTCCCACATCGCCATGCGCAAGATAATCGCGGCCGTTGAGGATAAAGTTTAATTAGTCGCGGCTATGAGCATGTGATGCGCTTCGGTTCCGGCGCGTTGCGTCTTGAGGCGGCGTGTGTTGGGTTATGAATTTCTTGGTGAGTTTCTGGGGCCTCCTGGTGCGGCAGGTGGACTTCTGGGGCACGTGGCGCGACGTGTTGCACAGACGTGGAGACCCCGGCGTGGTGGATGCCGTGGCTTGGGTCGTGGAGGGGGTGAACAACGCCGGCTACGAAGTACCGCTACGGGCCATCGCCAGGGTCATAGCCTCAAAGACCGGCCGCGATCCCGTCCTCCTCGCCGGGGAGTTCATAGAGGAGGTAAAAAGCCGGCTGACGCCTATGCCCTGCGCCGTGGAGTTCCTCAGATGGGCTAAGGAGGCCAGCAAGGTGGCTGTTGTCTCAAACACTCTCTGTAGATGCTTCCCAGAGCTCTTCCTAAAGGCCAGCGGCGTTGCCGTCGACGCGCTTATAACCTCCGACGTTTTGCTGAGGCGGAAACCCCTCAAGCCGGTGTTTACCCACGCCCTGAGGAGAATAGGGGCGAGGCCCCACGAGGCCGTGTACATAGGAGACGGCGATGAGGACTTAGGCGCCATGGGCGCCGGGCTACTCACCATCATGGTAGGGAGGGAGGGCGGCCACCTGAGCTTTTCCACGCTCTGCGACGCTTGGAGCTGGGTTAAGGCCAACCTCGCAAAAGACTAAAATATAGGTCCGAGTCTCTCCGTGATCACATGTCCGCGCTGCGGGATGCCGGAGTGGGAGGCCCTGCCCGCGCCTTACACCTACCGCCACAAGGGGCCTGAGAACACCATCATGATAGCTCGTTGCAAAAACTGCGGCCTCGTGTTCTACATCTTCAGGTCCTCGCTGGAGACCTTCGCGCTGGAGATAGAGAAGGCGGAGCGGAAGCATGGAGCCATCCCTCACATCGACCTCGACAAGTAGCCTCTGCCATCACTGCGGCAGGAGGCCTGCGCAGTACCTCCGCGCGGTAAGCGGCGAGAGGCTCTGCCTCCGTTGCCTCTTCAACTTGCTGGAGAGGAAGGTACTCAAGACTATACGCGACGAGAGGCTCATAGAGCCCGGCGACTACGTGGCCATCGCGGTGTCCGGCGGCAAAGACAGCCTCGTCCTCCTCCACATGCTGGGCAAATTCAGGGAGAGGGGTCTGCTGAGAGACGTCAAGATGGAGGCCTTCACGATAAACGAGGGCCACCCCTACAGCTGCTTCTACCGCATGTCGCGGAGGGACTACGTAAAGGAGCTGGCCGCCAAATTTGGCATAGAGTACAACGTGTACCACTTCAGAGACATCTTCGGCGTCACGGCGATGGAGCTCTCCGAGAGGCTCGCCAAGGCCGGCCACGAGGTCCACATGTGCACCATAGACGGCGTGTTGAGGCGCCGCGCCATGAACCTCATTGGCAGGCGGAGGAGCTGGACGAAGATCGCCACGGCGCACAACCTAGACGACGAAGCCCAGACAGTCCTCCTAAATGTCCTTATGGGCAACCTCTCGCGGTTCCGCTGGTACGGCACGTACGAAGATGCCGATGAGAAGGACTTGATACCCCGCATCAAGCCGCTGAAGTACATAAGGGAGGAGGAAATTGCGCTGTATGCCCACTACCACGGCCTGCCCCTCATGGAGCTGGAATGCCCATACGTAACCACGAACCCCCGCTACAACCTAAAGTTCATGCTCGCCGAGCTGGAGCGGGAGATGCCCTCCGTGAAGTACAACCTGTCCTCCTTCGGCGGGAAGCTTACGCGTATTTTGAAAGAAACCACGCCGGAGGCCCAGCCGAAGAGGTGTAAACACTGCGGCGCCCCCTCCGCCCGGGACATGTGCCGCGTCTGCGAATTCTTCGAAAAGGCAGGCCTCCTAGACGCCTACCTGCAGAAAATCCGCCCAGAGATAAATATATAGACCTGTTTCTCTACATGCGGGTTGCGCCCCTCCTAACCGCGGCGTGGCTTCTGGCGCTTCTAGGCTGGCTTGCGGGAGCCAACGCCGTGGAGAAGCCCAGCGAAAACCCACCCCCCTCCACTGCCGACATGTGGGAGAGACCTGTCATCAACATCACCTCGGTCCTCCCCTTCAGGGACAAACACCCCCTGTGTAACGACCCCCTGATGCGCTTGACGCTCAGGATCGGGATCAGGTGCGGCCCCCCTCCGCGTATCGTGTTTAGAGATGGTTAAGTCTCGACGCGGAGGCAGGCGCCTTCGTCTACAGTCTTTGCCCGGACGCCGAGTTCTTTGAAGAAGGCGTCTAGGTAGGTCCGTATCAGCGGCTGGACGAGGCTACATAGGCGTGCCTCAAGCCGTCCCTCTTTTAACATGGTTTCGAGGGTAGCCAAGCCTCTGAGTTGGATTATGTAAAGCGCCTCCTCCAGCGTCACTACGTCAAGAGTCGTCGCGACCTCTTTTAGAGTTTTTACATCTCTTCTGGCCATCTCCTCGGCGAGTTTAGCAGGTTCCTGGAGGTGGACTACAAGGTCCTTCTCGAGGGCTAAGGCTGGTTTGCCGTTTATGACGTGGGTGATAAGACGTGGGACGAAGATAGACGCCGCCGATATTCTATGTTTCACCTTCTTGACGAAGGCAAACATATGGAGCTGTTTCAAGATCTCCTGTATCTGTTCTTCAGTCTGGAGGGTGAGGTCCGTAATGAAGTGTAGATGCTGGCGGGCGGCGTCTATTGCTATATTGATTATGTTTACGTCGTGTTCCGCAAAGACGTTTGAAAGCGTGGCAAGGATACCCGGCTGGTCGAAGTTAAGCTCCACCAGGAACTCGCCCAGCCTAACCCCGGTGCCGTTGGCTATGAGGAAAACCTCCCTGTTAAGCATTGTGGGGGAACCCACAGTATATTAAAATCTTTCTCCCGAAGGCTACACTATTTAAAAACACCCCTGTGTTCAGCTCCGTGGCACATAGGCTACCCACCAGGTGGGACATAAGGTGGGAGGAGGAGCTCATCCAGACGTGGGAGAGGGAGGGCAGATTCAAGACTAAGATAAGCGGAGGCAAACCCGTCTTCGTCATCGACACGCCGCCTCCCTACCTGTCCAGCAACAGGCCGCACATAGGCCAGACGGCGTCCTACGCCCACTTCGACATGATAGCCAGGTTCCTCAGGATGAGGGGCTACGACGTGGTGTTCCCCTTCTACCTAGACAGAAACGGCCTCCCCATAGAGGTCCAGATTGAGAAGAAGCACAACATAGTGGCGCACGAGGTGCCGAGGGAGGAGTTCCTAAGGCTCTGCAAGGAGCAGCTGGACAGCTACGAGGGGGAGTTCGTGGCGTCGCTTAGGCGGTGGGGCCTCTCTTTCGACTACTGGCCCAACGGCACAGACAGCCCAGAGTACCGGAGGATGACGCAACAGACCTTCGTGGAGCTGTGGCGCAGGGGGCTCATCTACGAGGCGGAGAGGCCTACGCCTTGGTGTCCGCGGTGCCGCACCGCGCTGGCGGAGCCCGAGATTGAGTACAGGGAGGAGGAGACGTACCTAAACTACATAAAGTTCAAGGTGCAGGAGACGGGGGAGGACATAGTAATAGCCACCACGAGGCCGGAGCTTCTGCCCGCCACCGTCGCGGTGATCTTCAACCCAGAAGACGAACGCTACAAGAGGCTAGACGGCCTACACGCTGTGGTGCCGCCGGAGGGCCAGGTGGTGCCCATCCTGCCCCACAGAGCCGCCAACCCCCAGTACGGCACCGGCCTTGTGATGATCTCCACATTCGGCGACACCAGAGACCTAATGATCGTAAACGAGCTCAAACTGCCGATTAAGATCATAGTCGACGAAAGCGGCAGGGTAAAGACGGGCAGATACGCCGGCCTCGGCATTAGAGAGGCCCGCGCCAAGATAATAGAGGACCTCAAAGCCGCTGGGCTTTTAGTCAAGCAGGGGAAGCTGGTCCACAACGTCCCCGTGTGCTGGCGTTGCAAAACGCCGCTTGAGATCATAGTGATGCGGGAGCTCTTTGTGCGGCAAGTCGAGTTTAAGGAGGCGCTCATCAAGCTGACAGAGAAGATGGAGTTCTACCCCCCTGAGTACCGCCAGGTGCTGGTGGACTGGATAAAATCGCTGGAACTGGACTGGCCCGTGTCGCGGCGCCGCTACTACGCCACGGAGGCGCCTATCTGGTGGTGCGTGAAGCCAAACGGCGAGCGGATCCCCATAGTGCCCAACGGCGGCGAGTACTACCAGCCCTGGCGCGGCGAGCCTCCGGCCGAGGTGAAGGAGGCATGCAAAGACGGCAGGCTGGAGGGAGACCCCAGAGTATTAGATACCTGGTTCGACTCCTCCATCTCCTGGATGTACGCCTCGGGCGCCACGAAGGAGTTCAGCGTCTTCCCGAAGGTCTACCCGCATTCCATAATGAGGCCCCAGGGCTACGACATCATCCGGACCTGGCTCTACTACTCCCTCTTAAGGGCCTTCCTCCTCTTCGGCGATGTGCCGTTTCGCCACGTGAGGATCAACGGCATGGGCCTTGACGAGAAGGGGGAGGCCATGCACAAGAGCAAGGGCAACGTCATCGACCTTTTGGCGCCTGTGGAGAAATACGGAGCGGACCCAGTCCGCTTCTGGGCGGCGGCCGCGGGGCGGCTGGGCACAGACTACCGCTACAATGAAAACATGATAAGGGAGGGGAAGGAGTTCGCCACAAAGGTGTGGAACGTGTCGCGTTTCGTCCTATCCTTCCCTGAGCCCCAGACGGCGCCCCGACTCACGCCGGTGGACAAGGCGATGCTCGCCAGGCTTTACAACGTGGCGAGGAGGATCATAGAGGCATACAGCCGCTTCGACGTCTACGAGCCGGCCCAAGCCCTTTACAACTTCATCTGGCACGACTTCGCGGACCACTACATCGAGTTGGTCAAGTCCCGCGCCTACAACAGAGAAGGCGTCTTCACCAAGGAGGAGCAGGAGGCGGCCATATGGACCCTCTACACGGTGCTCAAGTACAGCCTGAAGCTCCTCGCGCCCATCATGCCCTTCCTCACTGATAAGATATGGCGTGAGGCCTTCGGCAGATCCATCCACGACGAGGCCATAGAGGACCCGCCGGAACAGTGGAAGGAAGGCGACGAGGGCCTCTTGGAGATGGTGAAGAAAATAGACAGCGCGGTGTGGCGGTACAAAAACAGAAAAGGCATGAGCCTCGCCGACAAGCTAAACGCGGTGCTCTACATCCCAGAGGCGGCGATGCCCGCCGCCCGCGACCTCAAACACATGCACAAGGTCGCCGACGTCAAGCCCGGACGCGGAGCAGAACAAATCGACGACGAAGGCCTGGTCTGGCTGGGCTGACGCCAGCCGAAGCCGCGCCCCCACCGAGGGGCAAGAAGCGGCGCCGCCAGGTCGTTTATCTGTGTCATAGCCCCCGCCTTACCCCCATAAGCGGGGAGAGGGCCCTCCGCGCGCGGGGTTAGACAATTCCTTTTTCTCTTCTTGGGATCTCCCTGAGGAGGGGGGCGCCTTCTTTATTTAGGACTGTCTGTAGAATCCTTACAGCGTTGCGCCTGGAGAGCATCTTGTTGTTGTTGCCGCAGTAGGGCGAGTAGACACATTTGGGGCACCCATCCACGCAGTCGCACCCCTTCACGATCTTCAGCGCGACCTCGGCCACCCGGCGGAAGTTGTTGATGAGTAGCCTCGTGGTGCCGTTGCCCCCGACGTGGGAGTCGTAGATGACTATAACGCCGTCGGGGTAGCTTATGCCGCCTAGGTCCGTCTTGGAGGCGCCCAGGACTATCTCCGCGGCCGATATGAGGACGTGCTCCGTGGCGTGGTAGCCCTTGGCCCGGGCCTCCCAGTCCACCGCCTCGTTTGTGCTGAAGCGGACGTGGGGCATGTAAAACACAGCGCCCTTGGTCTCGAACTCGTAGGAGAGAGGCTCTATCGTGTATTCCCCGAGGGTCTCCTCCGTGGTGAAGCGCTTGAGGGCGTAGCCGTAGACCATGATTTTTATCTTCAGCCTGCCGAACTGGTAAGGCACCCCCTCCACGGCCCCCTCGTCGTATACCTCCACCACCTCCGGCTCCATCTCCTCAAGCGCCTGCGTCATTAAGTCCTCGGCGTCTGTCGGCTCGACGACTGCAACGCGCTTTGTCAGATCAAGTTCCTTCGAGACGTAGGTTCTCCCTCCGTGCATGTATATCGCCTCTGGATGCAACTCGTACAAGGCGAGGGGTAGCTCCCTCTCGCCGATGACCCTCCTCTCTGTCGTCTTTATCTTAACCACGTGGGGCGACCCCCTGAGGCTCAGCGACGCCAGCAACTCCCGCCCCTCTGGAGTCAGCCTGAGGAACCTCCCCACCCTCCTCAGCCGGCCGCCGGCTAGGAGCCTCTCGGCGACGACTCGCTCAAAGGGGTTCAGCTCATCC
>JAJHQT010000004.1 GCA_020833205.1 Pyrobaculum sp. | reverse complement strand
GTTTACGCCTCCTACTGCCGCCGGCTTTCCGCTCGTTAACGCCCCTATAAACGCCGCCGGCCTCTAAAACCATCATTAACGTTTTTCTCAGCTCTTCGCGTCCGGCAACCGCCTGGTCTGTGTGCGCCTCGATACTCTGCGTGCCCCTCGCCTCGGCCTCTACGCCGAGCAGTTTAAAAAGCCGCACTTATGCTCAGTACACTTCCCCATCATTACAAAACGGAAAGCCCCGCCCTTTAGGGCGGGGTGCCGGCACATCAAAGTTTTTAGGGAGAGGTGGGCATATGGCGTGAGGAGGGCCGTTGCAGTAGAGATAGAGAGCCCGCCGCCCGAGCTCTACGCCGTGGAGGAGCCGTACTGGAGCGTCGTGGAGGAGGTAGCCGGCTACGTCGCCGAGAGGGGGAAGCTGGAGAAGGAGAAGTACAACGATCTGTACCGCCGTTTCAGAGAGCTGTACCTCCATCTCCCCACCCAAGGCGCCGATGAAGACGAAACGAGGACGCCTCCCCACGTGGCAACCGCCCTCGGGGAGGAGGTCAGGAAGTCTCCGGGGTCGTCTACCTTTAACTCAAACACGACGCCTCTACGTCGCTAAGTCTTGCCCTCGCTGATGACTATTGTCTTATCCTTTAGTTTGATCCGGCCTAGAGATTCTACGATGTCGCCGATATATTCGCCTATTCTGACCGCACTCTCCTTGGCTATGGAGGTCGCGGGATCCGACAAAACCTCCTCTCGTCTAACCTTTTGACTCCATGTGGCGATTTCGCTTTGAAGCTCAGCTATTTTCTGCGGAGTTGACTCCTCTGCTAGAAGCGTCTCTGCCTGTCTCAAGAACTCTGCAACTTTAGTCAATATAGGCGACAAGACGCGCATATCTACTTTCTCCTCTTGGTTTACATAGGCTATTCTACATATGTGATCTGCCATACGTTCAATAGACTTAGCTATTATCACGAACTCCACAATGTCTCTAGGGTCGTCGATCTTTAGTTCTAACATTACATACCTCGACATGGCCGCCCTCTTGAGTTGCCGTTCCATAAGCCAATACAGTCTATCAACTTCGTCGTCTCGCTCGATCACATCCTTAAGAAGCGTTACGTCGTCCCTATCGAGCCCCACAATTAAGTCGGTTAACATGTTCCCAACAAGCCGCATCATCTTCCCAGCTACGTCAACTACTGCGAGCTCTGTGGCGGACACCATCGACTGCACAATCAGCCTATCGCTGGCCTCCTCGACGATCTCCATATCGACGACTCTCCGTCTGATGAAGTCTTTGATCTGTCTCCTTAAGCCGAAGGCCTGCGGCGAGAATTTAACTATTATCGTCTCGGCGCCGCCGATGTAGAGCGTCATGAAGAGCTTCTCAACTTCCCCCACGGGAACTGGTTGGTTTATCACAAGCTCTGCCACGACGCCAGCCCTCTTGCCTAACTTCTTGGGAATAACTACCAAGGTGTCGTCAGGTTGAGTCACCACTATGACCTCATCGCCTGGAGAAAGAGCAATCCGCTTAGCCCATTCTTTAGGTAAACTGACGATGAGAGTAGCTCCGCCTGTCAACTGAACTTTTCTAGTCTCGCCTCGCATAAGTCTAAATAGACAACATATATAAATATATTATAGATAGGACTTAAGGAGGCCTCGGCGGCTCTATATACTAGTCGATGAACTTCTTACCTCTTATCTTATCTCTTAAGTAATCATGGAGGAACTTAAGGCCGTGAGTTGACAAAGCCTCTATCTCCACCTTCTTCTTCTTTTTTAAAAAGAGGTTTATTTCACGAGCCCACTCAGATTTTTGAAACCAGGGGTACCGCAGTAGTTCCTGCGCTCTCTTTAAGTCTCGGTCATTAGCCGCTATGACGTAGTTGTCGGATATCTTGTAGGCGTCGATGTCTGTGGCTGTCAAGCCGAGGAATTTGGCGTCGGGCGTCGCAAGACGCTCGCTTTCGTAGCTAAGCTTTATAGAGCCGCTTTTATACACAGAGTAGATATACCACCCGTAGGGGTCGCCGTCTGTGAGGACGTACACCGGCAGTTTATACTCCTCGTTTAGTCTCCTCACAAAACGTCTAGTGGCTCTGTCAGGCATGCCCTTAGCCGTCACGAGAATGGCGTTTTCCTGGCTCCAGTACTTCTCCCTAACCAGCCTCTGGAAGATGGCGTCTTTCTCCACCACGAGGACATACGCCGCCTCGACCTTCACGATCTCAAGTCCGTCGACGTTTACAGGCAGGCTGAGCGCCGTCTCGCCGAATTTAGACGCGTCCAGCTCATAGCCCTGCGACCTAACCACTATAGGACCGACGATCTTGCCCTTGACATCGGCCGAAACCCCCATTTCCTCGCGGAGCACGTTTGTCGCCACCTCTATGTCCTCTATCACGGCGTTAGACTCGGACTGCTCATCCCAGGTGTTCTCTCTATGGACCCTGCCCAGCGGGTCTTTGAAGCTTATTGTGTGTTTGCCGTTGTAGTACAGGTCACGTATCGTGGGGTACACGTCTTCCCTAATGGCCTCCACGATGAGGCGGAGCATAAGAACCGTCTGCATGAAGCGGCGCGCCTCCTTCATGTCGAGGAACCTTCTATGCATCTTCTCGGGGCCTAACTTCAACATCCTCGCCCTCTCATCCCAAATAGTGTTGCTGAGGGTCCTGGCGGGGATTCGCATCACGGGCTCCTTAAGCTCGAGAATGGCCTTGGCAAGTTCAGCGCCCCAACCCTCCAGACGTCTAAGAAACTCGGCTCTGCTGTTCACGGCGGGTGGGAGCTATTAAAATATAAAGTTTTCAAGTAGCCGAGCTTGAGCTGGGCGAGAGGGCGACGTCTTGTATCTCTCTGCCTTGACGAATCTCTAGCCCTGTTAGGGCGGTGGGCTATTGCGCGGCGACCTCCTCAACGGTCTGCGATGTCGTTGAGAGAGAGGCTGCGTGTTTAACAAGCTCCTCGACTGTTAAGCCGATCTTCGTCTCAATTAGTTTATGGAGATGTTTGGCTATGTTGTCTTTGTCGAGTCTGGCGATAATCGCTAGGTTGTATGCGACCTCCTCTACATACTTGGCTAGAGACACGTACTTATTCAACATCTCCATTTCTTTCTCCTTTCTAGAGAGGTAGAGCCTTAGCTTCTTGGCGGCGTCTCTAAGCGCTAGACGTATCTCCTTCTCGATCTCCGGGACTTCTGCTATGGCCTCTTTACCGGCGGAGGCGTATGGTATTTTGGTAGAGCAGACGTGGACTATGACGGCAAGAGGCGCCGGGAACTTCACCTTGTAGCTGTCCCAGTGGAACTCGTCGACTACCTTTCTCGCCACATCGGCGCCTTCGTCGTAGAGTAGGGGTATCTTGTTAGCGTATCGGAGCAGAATTGGTTTCTCAACAGGCGGTATTTGGCCACCCCAGGCTACTGCCGTCTCGACGATGAAGGGGTGCCCGCCGTAGGACTCCGGCTTCCGTGTCACGGCGAAGACGGCCTCGGCGCCCAGGATGGCCTTTGCTCCTATCTCCAGGAGCTCCGGCCCCACGGGGGAGAGCCAATCGGAACGTGGTCTCCTCCAGCCCTCGTACTGTTTCATCTTTTCCACTAGTCTCACCATCTCCTCAGGCGTCAGCGCCGTGACTTTCATATTCGGGTCGAAGCCAGCCCACTCTAAGAAGCCTTTGGCTGTGCCTTCGCCTACGGCGTCGAAGTTTTCGGTTAAGAACTCGAGGAGAGTCATGCCTCTGCTTTCTGCCTTCATCTGTTTTAACGTGTCAACGTCGACGCTTTTCGGATGCGGCAGACCTTCCTTAGGCGCCGGAGGAAGCTTGGTGGTTCGTCTCTTTAGCCAAAGCTCCATGTCGGGTCCCTTAAACACGATCTCGGCATAGGGGGCGATGATCGCCGTCCTCTTCAAATAATCTTCAATCCTCTTCTTTGCCCCCAGCCAATTCCCCTCTAGATACACCTTCACAGCCGTGCCATGCCACCTATACTTGTTTGGGTACTCTCTCTTGTCGAGTATGATGGGGCTGTTGCTGTTGGTGTCGATCATTATCTGGTACTCGTATATCTTGTCGGACTTTAAAGCGGCCGACCTGACGTATACCGGCTTGTTGGTGGTGCTTTGGGCGTATAAGACCACCATCTTGAGGCCAAGCCCAAAGACGCCTCTGTGTTGCTTTATCTTGTATTTACTGCTGTAGAAGACGCGGCCAAAGACGTTTGGTATCTCGGCTCCGGGTATGCCGATTCCATTATCCTCGGCATACACCGACACCCAACTCTTCTGCTCGTCTTCTACGTTTATTCTCAGATACACCGTGGGAAGTATCCCATAGGTCTCTGTGGCGTCGAGAGAGTTCTCCACCAGCTCTCTGACGGTCTGGTACAACGCCCTGGTGGGGTTGTGAAAACCTGCGAGCTCCCTATTCCTCCGAAACCACTCAGCCACCGGCAAGGCCTCGTAGGCGTACATAGACGACACGTCGCCACACATAGTCACAGTTATAAGTTTTCAAGGCGTTGACTCATAGGTGTAGACGACATGTCGACCTAGCCGCTTTGTTTCAACCACTCCCTGGCCACTTCATGCACCTCTGCGTATTTCACGGAGCTGTCTAGGCGTCTCCTAGTGCGTCTAATTCTGTACTCTTCTAAAGGTGATTAACGGCTCTTCGCCCGTCAACACCTAACGCCGGAAGTCTCTCTAAGTCCTCCTCTCTGCCGCCAGCGCCTTTGCGCTTGCAGGCGCGTTCCATGGCTTTATCTCGGTAGGAAGTCGACACGTACCCCTCTCTACGCCGTTTACGTCGGCTTTCACTGCCAGGGGTCGTCGTCGGCTGTAGATGAGGTTTGTGTGGTAAAGCTGGGAGACACGCCGTTCGTCGTCAAAGACTGGAAAGCCAGCGCACTAGTAAGGAGCAGGCGAAATTGTTAAAAACCCGTTCAGTCAAACCCCTCCCATGGCAACCGAACAGACAATACTGGTAGGCAAAAAACCAACTACAAACTACGTAATTGCCACAGTGATGGCGTTCAACTCCGGCGTCAAAAAAGTTGTGTTGAAGGCAAGAGGCGCAGCCATCTCCAAGGCCGTGTCCACGGCGGTGATGGTGAGAGACAGATTCCTGCCTGGCAAGGTGCAGATCAAAGACGTCAAACTGCTCAGCGACAAGGTCCAAGGCCAGGGCGGCAGAGAGCGCACGGTAGCAGCGATAGAGATCGCCATCGAAATGGCCTAAAAGATTTTTTCCGCCTTGGCGCCTCTTTTTGATGTCCCTCGCCGATGTGGTGCGAAATCTTTCTGATTTACGCGTCTACGGCCCTCCCTATGGGGAGTTTACCATTGCCCGTCTCCTGAGGGAGTCGGAGGGCCGGTGGACTCCGCTCTTTGAGAAGGTCCGCGAAGGCTTTACAGGCGTTGGCAATATATTGGACAGTCGGGCCAAGTTGTATAAGTATCTAGGCGTCACAAGCGACGAGGATGCCTACGTGAAGCTTCTAGATGCCTTGGAGAAGCCCAGTAGATTTGAAAGAGTTTCTACGTGGAGAGATCTCTATAGGGAGGTTGACTCGCTTTACGATTTGCCTATGGTTCGATACTACGAAAAAGAGGCGCGGCCTTATATAACCTCAGGCGTTGTGGTAGGCGTCGGCGTTGATGGGGTTATGAACGCCTCTATCCACCGGTTTTCACCTATCGATGCAAGAAAGGCAGTTGTTAGACTGGTTCCACGTCACTTGTATCACATCTTCAAATCCAGTATAGAGGCTGGGAGAGAGGTGCCGGTCGCAGTGGCGTGGGGGGTGCATCCGCTAGTCTTGTTGGCGGCCGCGTCTTCTCCTCCATTTGGCGTATTTGAGTTGGAAGTTGCCTCCAGTTTGATGAAGGAGTTGAAGGTTATGGAGTTGGACAACGGCGCTGTGGCGCCTTTTATGGCTTCTGTGGTTATAGAGGGGCATTTGACTGGGGAATACGCCGACGAGGGGCCTTTTGTGGACATAGTGGGGGTTTACGACCGCGTAAGGAGACAGCCGGTGGTCCGGGTGGAGAAGATATACGTGCTTAGAGACGACGCGGTGGTCCACTACCTACTGCCTGCAGGTTTGGAACACATGTTGTTGATGGGGTTTGAGAGGGAGGCTAAGATCTGGCGCGCCGTGAGGTCTGTGGTGCCGCGGGTCAAGAAGGTTAGGTTGACGAGAGGCGGATTCGGCTGGCTTGTGGCGGTTATTTCATTAGCAAAGTCGGTGGAGGGCGACGCTAAAAACGCCCTCTTAGCGGCCTTCGCGGCGCATCCAAGTCTAAAAATTGCGATAGCAGTAGACGAAGACGTGGATCCGGACGACCCCGTCTCTGTGGAGTGGGCTATAGCGACGAGACTTAGAGCCGACCGGGGGATCTTCGTGGTGCCGTACGTAAGAGGCTCCACCCTAGACCCCGTTGCCCTCAACGAGGAGGGGTTGACGCATAAGATTGGTATAGATGCCACGCGCCCCCTCGACGCCGACCCTGCGCTTTTCGAACGGGCGAGGATACCGAAGTCGTAATTATATAGGAGATAGATCTATAGTCCGTGTCGCGTGAATACGCCAAGGAGGTTGTTCTCAAGATAGCAGACGCCGTAGCTGAGGGTGAGGTAGTGCCTGTGGAGACTGCCCACATCTCTGGCGTTTCTTACCTCACCATTGGGGAGTACGGCGTCGAGTTTCTAGAGTTTTTGGCATCTTCCGGCGCAAGGGTCTCTGTATTTACGACGTCTAACCCCGCCGCGGCGGATCTCCGCGGCGTGCTGGACGTGGAGGAGATGGTTTTGAGGGGGCAGGAGCGGATTTCGAGGGCGTTGCGAGCCTTAGGCGTCAGCTTGATGTTTTCCTGCACGCCTTACGACTTCGTGTTGACTAGGCCGCGCACCTTCCATGCATGGGCCGAGTCCAACGCCATAACTTACATCAACACCTTCAGAGACGCTTGGTCTGACAAAAACCCCGGCCCACTGGCGTTGTTGGGCGCAGTTGCGGGTTTTGTGCCAAAGACGAGTCTCTACACTCTCGAGGGCAGGCGCCCCACCGCTTTGGTTAAGGTCGAAGGGGGGTCTCTAGACTCGCTGGAGGCTGGAGTGGTCGGCGCGCTTATTGGCGAGCGGCTGGGGACCGGCGTGCCTTATTTAAGAGGCGTCTCTTTTGTAGATGAGGAAAGTAGACGTGAATTCGCCGCGGCGCTCTCGACGTACTCCTCCATGGTTTTTGCAGCGGTCGAGGGGGTGACGCCTAATTGGAAAGAGTATCAAAACTTGGCGGAGTTCCGGGACAAGATAGAAATCTCTAAAGAGGACGTGGCGCGTTATCTAAAAGACGCAGAAGACCCGGACGTTATATACTTCGGCTGTCCTTTTGCAGATGTGGACACCGTATTGTGGATCTTAGGCGAGGTCAAAAAGAGGGGCAGGGCCAGGAAGCCGGTGTATGTATCGACATCGCCTGGGGTGTACAGCCAGCTGGGAGACGTGGTGAAGGCCGCCGCGGAGTTGAACGTGCATATATTCGCAGGGACGTGTCTAGTCGTTTCTCCATATACAAGAAGATTTAGGCGCATAGCCACAGATTCGCTTAAGGCTCTTTTCTACATCCCGCGGCTTCAGGGCGTGGAGGTGTTTCCCTGTAGGAGAGAGAGATGCGTCGAGTTGGCGTATGCTTAAGCCTGTCGTAAGCGGCAGGGGACGCATGTCGGCGTCTGTCGTCAAGTTGTCAACGCCTGTCTCGTTTCTAGGCGACCTCGACCCCGAGACGGGGAGGCTTGCTGGTCTGGACGTGGCTGGGAAGATAGTCGTCTTGCCGTTTGTCAAGGGTTCTACCGTCGGCCCATACGTTTTATGGAGCGCGGCTAAAAAGGGGAAGGCCCCGCTGGCCATAGTGGCGGAGAGGCCCGACCTCATGTTGGTCACGGCTTGCGTCCTCGCCGGCGTGCCGCTTTTCCAGGGGCGCGTAGAGGCGGACTGCATAAATATCGACCTCGAGACGGGGGAATATGAGCGGTGCCGATAGAGAGCTTTTGGCGAAGCTTGCGTTTTTGATGCTGGAGGAGCTGGCCCTTAGGCGCGGCGGCAGAGTTAAGCCCAAGTACTGGAAGACGTATCGAATGGCGGAGTTTTGGCTTGGCAGAGAAACTGCACGGAGGGTGTTGGAGAGGCTGGCCGAGGGCGGCTATGTGAAGATCGACGAGGCGTATGTGGTTTTGGCTAGGCGTTTTACTCCTCAGAAATCTCTCCGCGCCGTGTTGAGAGACGCCTACAGTCTCCTCGCCACTGGAGCGTCTCGATGACGTAATTTGGTATGTTGTGTACGTTCTCCCCGTAGAGGACGGCTCTTCCCGCCAGCCACAGAACTGTGTCTATATGAAGCGGAGGCACTCCGCTTTCTTGAGCCACGCGGCTCCACACGGCCTGTACCTCTCTCTGCCGCCTCATGGCCTCTGTAGGCGGCATGTCCACGAGACCTGCGCACCAAGTCAAATGCGCCACCCGGAAATCCACAGGTATTGGGATTTCAAAAGGCATAGGTCTCTCTACGCCTCTGCTACACATATACGCGTAGTTTAGTATCTTGACAGAAAAGACGACAGTCTTCTGGCTGGGGTCCACATTTAGCAGTTCTGAGATCTCCTTTAAGGTGTTGACTAGGTTTTCTAGGTTTGGGCGGTATCTGCAGATTTTTAAAATACGCTTCTTCCGCGTCTCTACGCCGATCCTTAAATAGGGGCTCGTCTCTAGATAGGTCAGAAAGTCTTTGCATATGTCTACGATTTTCCTCCGGGAGAAGTAACGCCCGAAATATTGCCAATGCTCTTCTCCCCTGCCTGCGAGTCTGTAACTAATTAACGCATTCAACATGGCCAAGGTGGCCCCAACCTCCTCGCCATGTCTCTTAGCTACGTTGCACACTGCGACGTACTGCGGGTCTTTCTTTTCTAGGTTCAGTATGGTCTCTACGCCGAGACGTCTAAAGACATCAATTACTCTTCTTAACTGCCACTCTGCGGCCATACTGCACCGGATTCTTTATGCCGCATCCTAGATTTGTGGGACACAGCCCCCAGGAGTTCATGGTATCGCAACTGGGCACTGCGTATTGTTTTCTGCCGCCGGCGCGTCCTGCAATGTGTTGTACTTGATACCTGGTGATCTTTTCGTTGAAGTCAGGCGCGGTGCGGAAGAGATCTACTATTTGCTCCACGTCCCACCCGCGCCACAGCAAATAGGCCGTTATGGCAAACCTGGCCGTATGTGGGAGGTTCTCACCGTTTTTAAGGGCTTCTAATATGGCCCTCATACACGGTGGGTCGTTTCCCCCTGCAGGCCTTTGGGTCGTCTGAAGAGGAGGTTGTGCAAATTTCTTGAGCACGTCCTCGAGTTGAGACAAATCCACAGATGCGGCTACTCTGCCAACCGCCAGCTCGTTGTCTCGGACTATTTGGAGGATGCGTTCTTCATACGCCTCTTCTAGAAGACGTTCGAAGTCGTGGACGGGGAGAGCTACCCATCCCTTGATTACCGGCCTGTTTATCATAGCCCAGTAGGGGTCTTGCGGCGCGTATCGCAGGTAAGACGTCCACCTTACGGCTATGGGAAACAACGCCGCCACAATACCTGAAATAACCTCTTGAGCAAGACGGGTCTCTACGCCGAGGTCTTTCGCTATTTCAATCTTGCACCTGGGGTCTTGTATGCCTGCGATATTTCTTAGAAGATCTGTGAAGAGTTTACTCTCGGCGTCTGCAAACCTCTTCAAGATATATGAGTTTTTTGTAGCGGCCGCGATGTAGAGAGCCAGCCTAGCCGCGACGGCGGACTCCTCGGGCTTGTCTATGCACCGCCGCGGGTTGAACGGCTCTCTTGCTAGAGACCTCTTAAGCCTCTCCACAGCCCCTCCCACGGCGGCTTCGTCGCTCAACACGGTGTCTAGAAGGAAGCCTCTCCGGGAGAGATAAGCCGCCGATTTGTTTAGGAAAGGGAAATAACACGCCAACTCGCTAAGAGCGATGTTGCAACTCACAGATTTAATGCTTTATCTCTTTAAAAGCTAGCTATGTAAGCTGAATATGTCTAGAGTAGGCGTGAGCTCTCTGTAGCGCCCCCCGGTTATTTTAGCTATTTGTTTTAAAAATTGGCTTCTCTCTGTCGCTACTACGTGAAGCCTTTTGAATCTTCTGGCGAGGTTTAGGACTCTCTCGGCGTCTGCGGTCCTTCCGTCGGAGATCACCACCACCTCGCGGCGGACGCCGTGGCTGTGCAGAAGCTCCAACGCAGACGCCAGCTCAGTGCCGCCTATGGCGTATATGTATTTGACGATTTCTATCATCTCTCTGAGGTAGAGGTGGACGGGGTACGGCGTCCACATAAATTCGGCGTCTACGTTGAAGAGCACTAGAGAGACGGCGCCTCTCAGATACGCCATCTGGCGGAGGTATTTGATCAATGCGCCTTTCGCAACTTTAAGCTTAGTCTTGTTGCCCATGTACTCTTTCATACTGCCAGAAACGTCAAGGGCTACGTAGATAGGCTTATCCACTATATGGACGTATTCACGTATGTAGATGTCGCTGTCGGAGAGCGGCTTGTTTTGCACAGTTTTTCTCATAACGGCCATCGCGGTCTTAATCATGTCCACGTCCGTAGCAGAGACGTAGGGATGGTAGTGTTTTATTATCTTCACGGCAGATTTCATGTGTAGAGCCCCCTCGCTCCGCGCCGTTATCCAGCTCCGCGCCTCCTCTAAAGCCTCCTTTGGGAGGTTAAGCCGTTTTATTACTTCCAGTTTGACGCGTGGAGAGGCATCTACAGGCACATGCCTATTGACTATATGCGCGAGGGTGGGGGCTTTTTCACTCCCTACAGATCCCACGGCCAGCGCCGTAGCTGGCTTCTCTACGTCTTTGACACACTTAATGGAGTCTTCTATGATCTTTTCCGCGGTGTGTGGATCTACGCGAAGAGCGCCAGCTAAGTTCTGTGCAAGAATTTGAAGAAGTTTCTCTCTGTCTACGTCGCCAAGTTGTGCTCTTGCATAGACGTCGGCGACGGCGTAGATAAGACTACGGACAGAAACGCCACCTAAGCACTCGTATATTGAGACAACTAAATCTATTAAGTCATCCATAGATAGTCCGGTTGAGGATATTAAGCAATGTCTCCTCAGTCTCGGAGATGTGGGAAAGGTTTGCCGCCACCGCTTTTCTCAAATCTCTCAGCTCCGGCTCTCTCCGTTGCGTCCACGCTGAGACAACGGCGTCAGCCAAGGCATAGCTCAATGACCGTATTGACGGCTGGTATCCCGCTTTCTGCGCCTCGACGGCGAAGGTCGCCAAGATTTCGGCAAGCTTGGGCGGAATCTCCACCTCCAGCTCTCCCAACGCCTCTCTGGCCTTCCACAGCAGAATCGACTTCAACACCTCCTTATCGGGCATTTTAACTTCAACGAACTTAAATCTATCTGCCAACGCCTCAGAAAGCTCATATACGCCCTCGTATTCGCTGGGGTTTGCGGTGCCTATTAGGGCGAAATCTGTCCTAATCCTGTAGCCTCTGATGTAGACGTAGTGCTCTTGTATCGCCTGTAGCAACGCCGCCTGTGCGTAGGGGTTTAGCCTATTGAGTTCGTCCATTACAAGCACAGTGCCATGTGCCATTACCAGCGGCCCTGGTATGTATGAGAGGGGGTGGTCTAACCCCGCCTGTAGAGCAACGGCGACGTCTATGTCGCCAGTTAAATCGACGGCTGTCATGTGGGAATGACAAGCGACCTCTATGTAGGGAGGATCCCCCAAGGCGAGTAGCTCGGCCACTGCCTCAGCCAAAGTGGTCTTCCCAAGCCCCACCGTGCCTACGAGAACTACGGGACGCCCAATCATCAAACCGCTTAAGACGTCTAACACCACATCGTCAAGACCTCTCAACACGCGGTTTATCCTGGCTTTGACCTCACTAATCCCCATTTGTCTGATTCTACTTCTCACAAGTTTGGGCACGTCGATCGGCTGTCTATGTAGAAGCTCAGATAGCTTCACAACCTCCTACGTCTCACTGTTTTAAATAACTAAAGAGACGGGACAGTTAAAAAACGGGTCTGTTGCCCCTTGACGTGACTATTCGCGTGCTTAAGGCAGGCGACATCTACAGAATCGAGGGGCCCGCTAAGGTTGTGGTGAGGAGGGGTCAGATCTACGCCACCGGCGTGACGTACACAGAGGGTCAAGTCTTTACCGTATTGAGGGCACGGCGGCTGGCCATAAGGGCTGTGTCGGACGCGGAGGTGGAGCTCGTCTTGGGCCCCGGCGCCCTTTTGGAAAAGGCGGCGCCTGGCGAAGAGATAATAGATGAATGGGAGCGCCACCTTTCCGCCCTAGATCCCCGAGGTGTGGTGTTGATACTCGGCATGATGGACGTGGGGAAGTCCACCGTGGCGGCTATGTTGGGAAACAAGGCGTTGGCGAAGGGCTACAAGGTGGTTATTATCGACGCCGATGTGGGGCAGAACGACTTAGGGCCGCCGACCACGGTGTCGATGGCCAGGCTCACGCGGTATGTGACACATCTCAGACAGCTCGTTGCCGAGAAGAGCATATTCCTCCAAGCCACTAGTCTAGAGAGGATCTGGCCGAGGGCCGTGGAGAAGATAGCCATGGCTACGGAATATGCGAAGAATAGGTGGAAGGTGGACACAGTAGTTGTGAACACAGACGGCTGGGTGTTAGACGAGGAGGCCGTGGTTTTTAAACGTCAGCTAATAGAGAGAATAAAGCCTACGGTTATAGTGGCTATACAAGTGGAGAACGAACTCGCGCCCATACTCAACGGCTATGGCAATGTGGTCGTTCTACCGCCGCCTCCATATGCAAAGAAACGCACAAGAGAAGACCGGAAAATACATAGAGAGATGGGCTACGGCAGATATATATTTCCGCCTGTAGAACTAGCGTTGCCGCTCGACAAGATCCCGCTCTGCAACCTGCCCCTATTCAGAGGCGTCGAGATAGATGAGGAGTTGAGAAAAATGCTCACCAAGGCGATAGGCATGCCTGTGTTGAGGGCTTATCAAACGGGTAGCCGCGTCTATGCCATAGTGAGCGGAGACGTCTGGGCCACGAAGAAGGTGGGCGGCTTCCAAGTGTTTTGTTTTCCCCAAGATTTTGAAAAAGGCTTGTTGGTGGGGCTTGAGGACAGAGAAGGCTTCTTAATCGGCCTCGGAGTGTTGAAAAAGATCTACTACGACAAAAGGAGGGCCGTGATCTACACATCCCGCGACACCGAGAAGAAGCTGGGGGAGGTGACTTGTATAAGGTTGGGCTTCGTCAGGCTAGACGACGGCTTCAACGAGGTTGAGAAGGTGATCGGTTTGCTACGGGCGGAGACCTAGTTTAAGCCATTAGGGGGAGAGGACAGTTAACGTTATAAGCTACAGACTAATCCAACATGCGATGAGCAGAGCGGGCAGCGTCAGATAGGTGACGAACTCATCTCAAGGTGATCTAGATTTCGGCGGCATGCCCTCCACAAGTGGATGCCACCTAATACGCTTAAGACGCCAATTTTCGATGTGAAAATATAAAGGGGGAGGAAAAAGCGGTTAGAGTAGGCTCACGTATTCTCTCGTAGCCGCGGCAAATGCCAACAAGCTCTGAGGGCGATAAACCTCTCTTACCCCCCTCATATACCTCGTGAGAAGAGGGCTAGGCGCTGGCTGGAGAAGCTGGAGGGCGGCCTTACGCTGAGGGAGAGCTGACTCAAGTACAAAATACAACTGATCGAAAGTGCACTTAGGGTCAGATTCGGCTCCACCAACCCCGACAGCATAGAGCGTGAAAAGCAACGGCTTGAGAACATGGGGCTTGAGGAGGGCAGACACTTCACCGCGAAGATGCCGGAGGAAGGCCGCGACGGCTACGTGAGGATCCTTAGGAAGGGCTTGGCGCACGCCGCCTGGCTATCCGTATACGGCTCTGGGAGACAACGGGAGCTGGCGGCGGAGTTCGTGGAGTACATACTCCGGAGGGCGAAGGAGGAGGGCGAAGACGTCTACGAAAAAGCCAGAAAGATCGTGGAGGAGGGCAAGGCAAGGGGCTCTCAAAAGCTGGAGGGCTTTGAGGGGAGGGTTGAGGTGGGGGCGGGGAGCACTTGGTGAAGGTCATAGGCGGAGGGGCTGAGTTCAATGTAGGCAGAAGCGGCAAGAAGTTGCTGAGGATTAAGATTACGGCGGAGGTAGACGGCGTAAGGAGCGAATACACGATTACCTACGGCAGGTATAGAGCCGGCAATGAGGCTAAGGGCTACGCATACGCCAGCGCCAAGGCGCCTGGGAGCAGGGAGACAGACGCCGAAAAGTTCTCAGCGCTTGTAAAGGCCCTCACGGGGAGAGGAGGGTGTACCGCAGAAGCGACGGCTAGATAATTATAGAATGTTACGAGGGACACCTAGAAGGCTTCGCCCACTACGCCGAGCTCGCAGACGACATAGAGAGGTGGCTGGAGGAGACGAGCCGGTAAATCTATGGAAGAAATGCGAACTGTAGATCTGCCAACGTCCCGAGAAACGTCATGTCCACGAGATACACCTCTACGTCTTCAGGTTTCCACTCTATATACCTAAGCAAGGTGCGTCCCTCCGAGGCCATTTGAGGAATTTCGCGGACGTCGACGCCGGTTATGAGAGGGTGAGAGGCCGGTAGCACTACGATTTTGAGCCGTGTCCGTCTTTTACACGGCTCGCCGTATAGGGCCTTGCAGAGCTTAGTCCTTGAGGTCTTTATCTTAAGCACTGCCGGCTCCTTCACGGCGTAGCCTATATCGTCTCTTATGAGGACAGCGGGGTGAGTATGCCCCATAATTAACGTGTCTGCCTTTTCCAAGTCTTGTTTCGCGGGTTTTACATGTCCATGCACAAGTAGAAACTTGTCAATAAGGATGCCGCGGGTCGGCGCCACCTCGACGCCGTCTATCCCACTGGCGATCTCCTGGAGAAGTGAGTCGTGGTTGCCCGGGATGAGGAGTAGGGGCACCTTTTTCGCCACAGTGGTTAGAAAAGTCCTCACCTCATCGACGCTCTCCCGAGGCACGGGCAACTCATGTTTAACGTCGCCCAGAATCACCACTGCAGTGACGTTATGCAGGTCAGCCAGCTCCAACACCCTCTCCACAAGTTTCCTTGTCTGGCTCATGGCGTTAACCCCCTTGACCCTCCGCAACTCTACTTCATACCCCACGTGCGTATCCGCTAGGAGCAGAAGTCTCTCCCGGCGTAGGCTCAACACAAGACCGTGCACACCACACTTACCATCTGTAAAATAAATTTTATAGACCTCTTAAGCCCGCAGGGCCGCTTGAGACGAATCTTTTCAAGCCCACCGCAGCCTTCGCCATTTCAAGCGTAGCAATCGAACGGACGCGGTACGGCGGCACGCCGATGCTTCGGTGAACTGCCATCTGTTCGTCGAAATGGACCACATACACTTTTCCTAATCTGCCATACGCCCTCAGGAACTCTTTCCCAGGCTTCTTAACCACTTTATTAAGTACAACTCCAAAAACCTTATCTCTAAGGGCTACGTGTAGAGTCTCTACGGCGTTTAGGGTCTCAGGATCCTCGTCGACGACGTAAACCACTCCATCGCACTCGATCAATCTCTTAATATAAAGTTTGTCGGTTAGCTGAAACGCGGGGAAGTCCACAATTCGCGCCTCAAAGTCGCCTCTGCTAAAGGGCTTCGCCACACCTGCAGATATGCCAAAGGCCTTTCGCCAGACGTACGCTAAGATCTCTGCAAAGGTGGTCTTACCAGTGCCGCCCTTGGCCGCGCTGGTTATGCACAGATCCACATCTTTACCCCTGAGTTTTACCCTCCTGTAGTACCTCTTAAGGCAGGAGTTAAGACGTGGAAAAGGCGTATCTCCGCGGGGAAATCGCGCTTGAAGAATACGCGAAAATGTACTACCTAAAGCAGAGAAATCCTCTCCTCTATCTCGTCCTTAGGCTCCGCTATTTACTGTAGCAAAATTCCTTCGCCCTTTTCCTATCCCTTAGTCTTAGTCTGTATCCGTCTTCGCCGTCGCTGTAGTAGTTTCTCAAAATTTCGACTAGTTCAAACCCAGCGGCTCTATAGAGACTTAACGCCGCCTCGTTCGTCACCCGTACCTCTAAGAAGACCTCTTGGACCTCTCCCTTGGCTAGTAGGTTAAGTGCTGTGCACAACAAAGATTTACCTACGCCCCGCCTCCTGTATTGCGGATCTGTGGCGATAGATATAACATGTGCGGCGCCCCCCTCTATACATGTAATGATGTAGCCTATAATTTTGCCATCAGCTACATAGACATAAGAATGATCATTACAATACGCGCAGAGGAACTTCAACAACTCTATGCTGTAGACATCATCAGGCTTAAAAGACTTCGTCTCAACTTCGTAAATCTCCTCCACATCTAACGCCTGACATCTTCTAAGCACGAACTACGGCACGATGCCGTTATTAAAAGCGTTGTCGCCCAGGCTTTTATTTTGACTACAGAAAATATATACAGCGCCGCAGAGATGTATGTGTACGCCTTTGTCGACTTACCCTTCAGCCCCAGCGGCGTCACCCATCTAGTTAGGCGGCACAGGTCAGTGGGCTTTGAGCGAGAGCTACAGGAAATTGCAGAGGTCCTAAGGGTGGCCAAGGAGGGCAACAACAACGTGTTGGCCGTTGTGGTGGCGCCCTACGGCTGGGGGAAAAGCGAACTGCTCGACGAGGTCGAAGTCTACGCAGCGGAGGAAGGCTTCGACGTGGTCAGAGCCGCCCTCTCTCTAGAAGGCGACTTCACCATTGAGATAGCCTCCAAGAAGCGGGATAAGCCGATGCTTGTTTTGATAGACGAGGCCGACGAGATTTCGCGTATTGCGGCCGCACATAGACTAGGGGCGCTCAGCGACGAGAGATTTGTAAAACTTATACAAAGAGTTGCGACATACATAAGAGCCCTGCTGGAGCCTCGCTCCTATAGACACATATTAGGCGAAGCGGAGAGGTTCAACAAGATAGCGATAATTGTAGCATTGACCCCGCACCTGTACTACACCATACTAAAGAACGTGGTGCCAGACGTCTTTGACATAACCAGCGGCAGAGTCTACCGGGAGATCGTCCTAGACGTGCGGTTCCCCTTCTGGCAGTTTGTAGAAACCGTAAGACAGAGACTCCTTGCCTACTCCTCTCACGAAAGGATAGCGAAAATAGAATCCGGCGACATAGACCCTCTAAGCCCCTTTACGTTGCATGAACTCGCCGCGCTTTACCACCTCGCCAAGAGAAAAGGCGAAGTCGCGCCCCGCCTCTTGATGAAGCTCGTCGCGAGGCTTTTCCAGCTAAAGAAAGAAGGGAAACGCCTCGCACACCTCCTCAGAGAAGAAGGCGTAAACCCAGATCTAGACGACGAGGTTCTTGAACGGGCGTTTGCAGGGATGCCGTACGTCGACAAGACTCCCTACTCTAAGGAGGTGTACCTCTACAAAGTCCCCTACGAAGACAAAGAGGCGCTTAGCGTCCTCAGAGAATACGCAGTCGTCAGGGGGAAAGACCTAGATTTAAAAGACGCAAAAAACCTCTCATATGAGCCATACCTCTACTTCACATTGCTAGAGCAGGGAAGGCTTTACATCTACATGGCCACAGAGGAGGATTTACAACTAGACCAGTACCTAGTGGGCAAGAGGTATTTGGTGTCAGACGACGTGGCCAAGCTGGTGGGGTGGGACGAGGTCCAGGCTGTGGCGGCCGTGGCGAGGGAGATAAGCCAGAGGCTCGAAAACCCCATGGCCCTTCTAGAGGAGGTAGAACACGTAATTGGCGTAGACGGCATACGTCTACGCTTCTGCTGCGGCTATGTAATTTGGCAAAACAACATGGGGGTGCGGGAGGCCTACGTCTTTGTTCACGTCGATAGAGAGGAGGAGTTGAAAAGAGCGGTGAAAGACGTCGAGGATTTAATCTCGCGAGGAGCCATAAACGGCTACGTCGTTGATTATGTAAACATATTCGTAGCCAGCAAAGTCTTATTAACAGAGACTCTACAATCGGCCCTGGCACCGCTTATGTCTGCCTACTGGAAGAGATTATACCGAGAACCAGCCTCAAGATACATCACCTTACAGATATACGGCGCAGACAAATTCGAGAGGTTGAAGCACGAGTTGATCCGCCACGCAGTAGACAAAATATTAAAGAAAGAGACGAAGCCGCCGGAGTTCGTAGACGCAATTCGCTTAGGAAGAGAGAAAGTTAGAGAGAACTTACTACGTTACACTCTCGCTCTGAGGAGGGGCAGGGATAAGAAACAGACGGCATTGATAAGAGCCGCAGAGGCTTTAGACGAGGGGTCGGAAGTGGAGGGGCTAGGCGCCTACCGCCAGATTGAGGAGATCTTACTCAACGCCTTTGAAGAGGCTATACATGAAAAGGAGCTTAAGTCTTTAATCAACGTGTTGTTCCCCACTAACCTCTGGCGGGAGATAAGAGAAGACGATGTGGTGGAGTTGATGAAGCTTAGAGGCGTCGTGGTTCCCCTGGGCGACAGACTGTACAAATACCGAGAAGACTTGGCCAAGCGGTACCTAGCCGAAGTTCTTAAACAGATAGAGGCCCTCAGCGAGGTCTCTGTGGAGAAGCAGACGCCCTTCGGCTTGATAAAGCTCTCAAAAAAGATAGAAACCGCCTCGTTAGACGCCTCATTTAGAGACCAAAAGACATACGCCAAGGCATTGAGAAAGGCGTTGCTACGGTTGTTTGAGATCAAGGAGATATCTGAAGATGTACGAAAAGAGTTGGAGAAAGAGGCTGAGGAGAAGGCAAAACTTCTGAAGAGGATATCGACTGTGTTAGAAAGATACCCACAGAGGTCTAAGTTTATACAACTTGAAAAACTAGATGAACGCGACGTAAGGAGAGAAGAGGCGATAGCCCAAAAGGCTGACGAGGCGTTGAAGATTTGGGCCGAGATTAAACACATGGCGAAGGCCCTTAACATGAGGCTTGACGTAGAGAGCGATCTAGCAACGCTGCTAGAGCTCCCAGAGCCTTGGCTGGAGGACTACTTGACAAATTTAAAACTCCACGCCGCCGAGATCGCCAAGAGATATGAGAAGCACCTAGAACAAGAGAGAATAAAGAAGGTGATGGCCGAGTGGCTGGAGACGAAATTCGGAGTAGCTGGAGACTTAGACAAAGCGCTCTCCGAAGTCGCGTCGAGGCTAAACGTAGATAGAAAATTGCTAGAGACGGTGGCCCGTCGCGGAAGGGGCGCAGTCCTTGACGTAGACGAGTTGGCGAAAGAAACAGGGCTAGACAGATCCAGAGTCGAAGAAGAACTTGAGAAGCTGTACAAAGCTGGCGCGGTGGAGAAGAGATATGTCGCTTAAGATCCTCGTGCTTAGAAACGGCGAAGAGGAAAGAGAAGGATTTGACGTAATTATAGATGCCAGAGGCGCCCCCCAATTCTTCGACGCGATTATATTAAGCGGAAAAGAGCTTAGGTCTGTCATAGCCACGGGGGCTGTACCCGGCGGCGTCCCTATAGGCATTGGGAAATACACAAAACGGACAGTTGCGGCAATTGTAGGAGGCAAGATATACATAAGAGGGAGACCTCTGACTCTCTACGAGGAGACGGGCATTCTTGAGAAAGAGCTGTCCGAAATACTCAACAGAAGAGGAGTCGACACAGACGGCCTATTTAGAAAATTAAAGGAGATAGTAATTACGGAACGGCGGAAATACCGAAGGTCCCCGACTCTTGCCGCAATAAGCCAGTACGTCGCCGGAGAGTCGGACTCGCTACCCCTCCATCTTATGGATTTAATAGGAGATGTCGACCGCGAGGCATTAAAGAAAATATTCGAAAGACTAGTAGAGGAAGTATATTAGATGCGTCAGTTACTGTCGGAGATCTTAAAATTTGCAGAACTAGACTACGTCCAAGCCGTAGCTGAGATACCGCAACAGTTAAGAGACTTGGTTACTCCCTGCGACGGGAGAGATGATCTGGATTACTACGCCGTAGATTCAGGCTACGTCAGGAGGCGTATAGGCGCCGTCGACGTGTTGATTCAGTCAATAGTGGCTGTGGGGAGGGACGTGCGGCGTAAGTTCATAATACAAAAAGTAGAAGACCTACATCAAGAGGCGCGGAGAAACGAACTTTGGTTCGCCGAATCTTTAAACGCCGACGTGGTGCTAGTCGACGGGCCGTTGACGCCGTATGTAAACACGGCGAAGGTCGTCGGTGTGTCTAAAGACCCACGGCTGGTCAGATATGGGCCAAGAATCCCAGAGAAGGATAAAAGAGAGGTTTTCATGAAGTTTGCAAAGGCGGTAGGCGAAAGGGAGCTGGCAAGTTGGTTATTGTCGGTAGCGACGCCAGGCTCCTACCTTACTCCAGTAGATCTAGGCGGTTTTTATGGCACGTTTTTCAAATCTGACTGGGTAGTCTATGTCGAGTTTCCAAAACACATCGACGTAAGACGTTTATGTACATTATTTAGAAGATATCCCATAAGACTAAGACTTGCACATCACTTAGCAAAAATAAGTAAAGAATACTTGAAAAGTATTGGGACCATAATCTCAAGTATATTACACACGCCTCCTCAGCCCAGGGAGTTACTCTAGCCCTTTGTAAACATATAGAAGTTGCGTAAGCGCCATGTTTATACAGTCATCAAGAGAATCTAGGTTATATTTTCTGCAGATTCTACGTAAATGCTCCAGTTCCTCCTCAGAAACAGATATAACAACTTGTTCCATGTTTTGAGATACAGCCGGAGATTTATAGCCCCTTTACAAAAAACGTACACGTAAACATATATATACAAACCCCACCAGTCCCCATCAATGAGAGGTTTTTCACTGCGTATCTCTGCGCTACGGGAATCGCCGACGCGAAAAATCGACGAACTTAGGGAGAGATTAAAGAAAGAGAACAAAGACGTGATACTGCTCTCCACAGGCCAGCCAAGTATACCTCCTCCCAGGGAGGTAAGAGAGACCTTAGCCGAGCTCCTAAAGATAGACTCTATGGAGCTCTACGGCTACACGCCGTCACAAGGCATCCTTGAGGCTAGACAAGCCATTTCTGAAGACTTGAAAAGGCTAGGCGGCCTCGACGTGCCCCCAGAGCAGATAGTGCTAACGGCAGGCGGCCAGGCGGCTATGTTCTCAACTCTCGCCACCTTGATCGAGCCGGGTGACGAGGTGGTGATCACGGACCCCACGTACTTCGGCTACCGCCCGCTTCTTGAGTACTTCGGCGCAGTCATAAAGCGCGTTGTGACCAGGCTAGAAGACGGCTTCCAGCCGGACCCAGAGACGTTGAAGACTGTGGTGAGCAGAAAAACAAAAGCTATTATTTTGGTGTCGCCTGATAATCCCACAGGCAGGACGTTAAGCGCTGAGGTTGCAAAGGCCGTGGTCGATTTGGCGACGGAGTACGACTTCTGGATCATCACAGATGAGGCCTATAAGACGTTGATATACGAAGGTGAACATATATACTTTTACAAACTGGCGCCGGAGCGCACAATCTCGATTAACACGTTCTCGAAAGACCCCGCGATTCCGGGGTGGCGTCTCGGCTACGTCTACGGGCCGCCGGAGGTTATTCCAAAGATAAAGCTAATGAATGAGGAAATGGTGTACTGCCCGCCGTCTTTTGCGCAGAGACTTGCGGCGATTTACCTAAGGTCTGAGGCGCGGATGAGATACATCAAGGAAGTAATCGAGGTATACCGCCAGAAAAGAGACGTGGCCATATCTGCGCTGAGGAGATATATTCCCGAGGCGAGATTCGTAACGCCCTCAGGCTCTATGTTCGTATTTGTAGACTTGGCGAGATACGTCCAAGACGGCGAGAGCTTCGCAAGAGAGCTCCTCGAGAGACACAACGTGGCCGTGGTGCCCGGCTCCTACTTCAGCGACGTCTACAAGGCCGCAGTCCGCGTATCCTTCGTCACCGAAACTCCGCAGAGAATCGAGGAAGGAATCAGACGAATAGGGGAGGCTGTGGGAGCTAGGTGATATACATAGAGACGTTATTATACGTAGTGAAAGACGGCAAAGTGCTTCTTATACGAAAGAAGCGGGGTCTCGGCGCCGGTTTTTTCAACGGCGTGGGGGGCAAGGCTAAGCCGGGCGAGACGCCGGAACAAGCAGCCGTCAGAGAGATGGCTAAGGAGGTGGGGGCAGAGCCTCTGGAGATGGAGTGGAGAGGTCTCCTCGAGTTTTGGAACTTCGAAGGCGGCGCCGTTGAGTCTATACACTACGTCCACGTCTTCGCGGCGCGGGGGTACACGGGAGAGTTGCGGGAGAGCGACGA
>JAJHQT010000066.1 GCA_020833205.1 Pyrobaculum sp. | reverse complement strand
TAGACGGCGACGTAGTCTCTGTCTCGACCGACGGCGTAAACAGCCTGGGCGCGTGGTCCCCAGACTCGCAACAGCTCGCCTTCACCTCCACCAAAGACGACGGGCAGAACTTCAATCTTTACATCTACGACCGACGAAACGGCGCCGTGACGAGGCTCGTGGAGATGCCGGGCATAAACGTGGTGGAGGAGTGGGGCGAGGCCGGGATCTTCCTCACACACTACGAGACCAACCTAGACAGCACCATATACTGGATCCGTGGAGGAGAGGTGCGCGAATTGACTAGACACACCGGCGAGGCGCTTAACCGCTCCCCGAGGTACATAGGCGGCGGGAAGATGCTCTTCTTGACGAATATAGACAGCGAATACGTCGGCATCGCCCAGATGGACCTCTCCACCGGCGGATGGAAATACGTCATCCAGCTGGACAGAGACGTGGAGCTCTTCGACGTGTGGAGAGACTACCTAGTCTTCTCAGTAAACGAGGGGGGCTCCTCCGGCCTCTACTACATGCACATGCCCTCCGGTCTCACGCACAAAATAGCCACCCCCACCGGCGTAGTCACATCGCTCCAGTTCAGAGACGGGAGGGTGCTCTTCTCCCTCTCCAGCATAAACAGAGGCCACGAGGTGTACTCCTACCAAGGCGGCGCCGTGAGGCAGCTCACCCGCTCTCCCAGATTCGGCATAGAGCTGGAGAAAATCCCGGAGCCCCAGTCCGTCTGGTACGAAAGCTTTGACGGACGCCGGATACACGCCAACATATACAGGCCGCCCGGCGAGCCCAGGGGCGTCGTTGTGCATCTCCACGGAGGGCCGGAGAGCCAAGACAGGCCCGAGTTTAAGCCGCTCACAGCGGCCCTCCTCATGGCGGGCTACATAGTGGCGGCGCCTAACTACAGAGGGAGCACAGGCTACGGCAAAACCTTCGTCCACTTAGACGACGTTGAGAAGCGGTGGGACGCGATAAAAGACGTGGAGGCCTTTGCAAAATGGCTGACGGAGCAAGGCATAGCCGCGAAGAAGCCGTGCGTCATGGGCGGCTCCTACGGCGGCTACCTCACCTTGATGGTCCTCGCCACGGCCCCCCACCTCTGGGCTTGCGGCGTTGAGATAGTCGGCATTTTCAACCTCGTCACGTTCCTCGAGAGGACGGCGCCATGGCGGAGAAAATACAGAGAGGCTGAATACGGCTACCTAGACAAACACAGAGACGTGTTGATACAGTTGAGCCCGGCGACTCATGTGGAGAAGATAGAAGCGCCGTTGATGATCGTCCACGGCGCCAACGACATAAGAGTGCCCGTCTACGAGGCGGAGAAGCTGGCCCAACGCCTAAGAGAGCTGGGGAGAGAGGTGAAAGTGATTATCCTCTCTGACGAGGGTCATGCAATCACCAAGGTGGAGAACCGCATCAAGGTGTACACAGAAGTGGTGAGGTTCATTCGCCAACACCTAGAGACGTCGCGCTCCTAGACGCCTCCTAAAGTAATATTAAAAAACGGCTCTGTAGAAGACGACATGAATAAGTTGCCAGGTCCCGTAGTCTTGATCGAGCCGCTGAGCGGCAACACCACGTTGCTAATAAAAGTAAGAGCGGTACATATAGTAAAGAGGTCAAAATACCAGACGATTGTCATCGTAGACACCGAGGACTACGACCGCGCCCTGATACTCGACGACTACATCCAATCCTCTTATCAAGACGAGCACTACTACCACGAAAGCCTCGTCCACCCAGCCATGGTCACCCACCCGGCCCCCCGCGACGTGTTGATACTAGGCGGAGGCGAAGGCGCCACGTTGAAAGAGGTACTAAAGCACAAGACCGTCCAGAGGGCCGTTATGGTGGACATAGACGGCGACGTGGTGGAGCTGTCGCGGCGGTACCTCCCAGAGATGCATCAAGGCTCCTTCGACGACCCCCGGGCGAGGGTGGTGATAGAAGACGGCTTCGTCTACGTGGAGAACGCCCTTAAGGCCGGCGAGAAATACGACGTCGTGATAATGGATCTGACAGACCCCTATAGCTCCGACATCGCCAAACAGCTCTACGCCCCGGAGTTCTTCCAGAAGATCCGGAAGATCTTAAGAGACGACGGGGTCGTCGTGACGCAGGCGGGCAACAGCTTCTTCTTCCCCGACGCCTACGACATGGTGCTTAACGGCGTGAGGTCCGTATTCCCCATCGTCGCGGAGTACGAGGTTTGGATCCCCTCCTTCGGCTACGCCGTGAACTACATACTGGGCTCTCTCAGACACGACCCAGCCGCGCTTACGGCAGAGGAAGTGGACAAGAGGCTGAAGGAGAGAGGCGTATCTACATCGTTTTACTCCGGCAGGACCCACATAGGCCTCATGAACCTGCCCATCCACCGGAAGCGCCGTGTCTGAAGTAGAGACGATCCGCGGCACATACAGCAACCTGTTGCGCGGCGCTAAGATAGCTCTGGTGGTCTCTTCCGGCGTCTCGCTGTATAAGTCTATCGACACCGCCCGCCTCCTCATCAGACACGGCGCCGACGTCCACGTCTTCATGACGCCCAAGGCCGCCAGGCTGGTCTCGCCGCACCTCTTCTGGTGGGCCACAGGCAACAAGCCGGTGGTGAGGCTTACCGGCGCCGCGGAGCACATAGAGATATGCGGAAGGGCAGACGTGTTGCTGGTTGCCCCAGCCACCGCCAACACTCTAGTCAAGCTATCCCTCGGCATTGCCGACAACGCCGCGTTGACCTGCGCCCTGGCCGCCGGCGGCGCCAAGAAAGTGGTAGTGCCCGCCATGAACCTAGCCATGTGGAACACGCCACAGGTCCAAGAGGCCGTGAGGCGGCTCGGCAAAGAGGCCCTCGTGGTTCCGCCCCTGGTGGAGGAAGGCAAGGCCAAGTATCCCCCGCCCGAGGACGTGGTGGAGTACGTCATAGACGCCACGGCGCCGAGGGATTATGAGGGGCTACGGGTTTTGGTAACGGCGGGCCCCACCCGGGAATATTTAGACGACGTGAAGTTCATAACCACGCCCAGCAGCGGCTTGACCGGCTACTACTTCGCCAGAGAGGCCGCGGCAAGAGGCGCCGAGGTGACCCTCGTGACGGGGCCCACCGGCCTAAGGCCCCCCGGCAACGTCGCCGTGGTCAAAGTCACGTCGGTTCTCGAGATGTACCAAGCCGTCGCCGAGAGGGCGAAGCATCATGACGTCTTCATCTTCGCAGCCGCCCCCCTGGACTTCTACGTAGAGAAGAGAGTCGGCGGGAAGATCGACAGCTCCCTGCCCCAGTACCAAGTGACGTTGAGACAGGCGCCCAAGATAGCGCAGGACGTCAAGAGGCACAACCCCAACGCCTTCGTAATAGGCTTCAAGGCGGAATACAACGTCGACGAGGCGGAGCTTCTGGAGAGGGCTAGACGCAGGATGGAGGAGGGCGGGTGGGACATGGCGCTGGCCCACGACGTGGCTAAGATGGGCTTCGGCACCCTCAAAGACCAATACGTCTTAGTCACCAGAGAGAGGACCGAGGTGCTGGGCCCCGCCCACAAGCGGGAGCTGGCCAGGGCCGTGTTAACTGCGGCGAGAGGCCAGCTGAAGCGTCTTAATTAGCTGGTAGTGTTTCTGCTCGTCGAGCTCGATGGAGAGGATAAGCGCCCTCAACACGGGGTCCCCCAGCTTGTAGAGGTCGGCGATGCTCTCCCGCATGGCCGACTCCTCCTGCGCCAGCATCTCAAGCTCCTCCTCAGAGACGTCGACGTCTTCCGCCTTCAGCCGGCCCCCTAGGTAGTCTAAGATCATGGTTAGTATCTCGGCGTGTCTCAGACTGTCGGCTGCGATCTGCATAAAGAGAGAACGCACCAGCGGATTCCTGACCTTGTAGGAGTAGGCCATAGCCCTGGTGGCCGTCTCCTGCTCAAGCCGGATCCGCTCTTTGATGACCTCCTCCAGCCCCGCCGAAGACCCCCTCTGAGCCAAGATGTTAGCCACCACCTTCGCAAGCTCCGTAAGGTCGACGGGCCCCCTCACGCCTCTCTTCGCCGCGTCGACGAAGAGGTCGGCGTGACTTTTGACAAGCGCCATGACCCGGTCATCCCGCGCCAGCTCCTGCACGTACTCGCCCCCCCTCTTCCCCGATAGGTACATAGACACCGCGGCGGGGGTCAGGCCAAGAAGCCGCGCCGTCTCGTTCACGCTGAGCCCCCTATCCACCAGCTCCCGCGCCAGCAGAGCCCTGACGGCTGATAGTATGCGCTCCAGACTCACGACTTTAAGCCGCAAATAGGTTAAAAACATTGCTTAAAGAGACTCTTGTTAACACTTATAAAACCGACCTAGACGCGAGTCCATGTACAGAATATATGAGAGAAGGATGCAGGTACCCATCAGAATCTCGAAGGGCGCTGACGAACAGGCCAGACTTAAGAAGCTGGAGAGGTGGCCCCGGGAGGCAGGCACCACCGTGGTGCTAGACGAGTCGGGCTCTAACTTCGGCAAGCTTGTGCAAATATACGCCGCAGACTACGGCCTAGAGGTGGGCGAGAAGAAGTGGGACGTCAAGACCGAGGGCGACGCCGTAAGGGCGAGGCTGGAGATACCCCTCCTAAAGGGCGGGGAGACAAAGGGCAGGGCCGTCATGGAGGCCGCCATACCCAAGACTCCCACCGGCGAGGAGGGCAACAACTACGTCTACACCGCCGACGTCCAGTACTACATAGAAATAGATGAACAAGTACTCGCGGAGTCGACCACGAGCGGAATGGTGGAGTTCAGCCTCTGACGCCCCCTCTCCAAAACCCTATAAACTCCCAACGACTATGGACAGTGGCTCAAATCGAGGTGGTTACGTATCTGCCGGCCAAGATCGGCGTGTGTAGAGTGTGTGATTTGGCAGA
>JAJHQT010000065.1 GCA_020833205.1 Pyrobaculum sp. | reverse complement strand
CCGAGGTCGCGGAGGTAGGGCGGAATCGCCACTATGGCTACCCCGTTGGCGACGAAAAAGAGGAGTGTTGCGAGGTTTACCGCCTTCAAAGTTTGTACTTGGTGACTTCTCTGAGGAACCTCTTCCGCTCCTCCCTGTCTGCTTCGGTCTCCACGCCCAGCGGCGAGTGTCCGTCGGCGACGCCTATCACGCCCCGCCTCTCGGGCTCCACCTCGGCCACTATCACCTTGAGCGGGTTGGCCGTGGCGGCGAATATCCTCACCACCTCCTGGACGTTCTTAATGGCGTTGAGCACGTTTATAGGCCAGGCGTTGCGGAGGTAGATCACAAAGACGTGGCCAGCGGCGATTCTTCTACAAGCCTCTATGGCGAGGTTTCTAAGCTCCTCGTCGTTGCCCTCGTGACGTATCAACCGCTTCCCCGACGCCTCGCAGAACGCGATCCCGAACTTAGCCCCCGGCACGGAGGTGACAAGAACCTCGTACAAGTCTTCAACGGTTTTTATGAAATGGGCCTGTCCCACAATTACGTTCGTGCCTTGTGGTATGGGGATTTCCACTACGTCGAACCTAATTGACATAAGGGAGTTGAATCTCGAGCTTTTATAGTTGTAGTGAGGGGAAATAGATTTTTATACTACCGCGAAGTAGGTACATATGGACACCACGCACATCGTGCAGGCGCTTAAGGAGAGGGGCTATCGGGTTACCCCCCAGAGGGTGGAGGTGGTGAATCTAGTTATGGAGAAGTTGGCGAAGAGGGAGCACCCCACCTTTAACGACATCCTGAACGAGGTGAAGCAAAAGATGCCTTCCATAAGCGCCAGCACTGTTTATTCCATCCTGAAGCTACTTGAGGAGGGCGGGTTCGTAGTGTCTTTTGAACACAACGGCCGCACCTACTACGACAGCGTGACTCCTCACATAAATGTAGTTTGTGTAAATACAAGCAAAGTCCTAGACCTAGAGGATGACCAAATTATCGAGTCCCTGAGACAAAGAGGCATACACCCCAGCTCTGTTTTGGTGAAAGCCCTCTGTACCTAGCGCCAGAACCAGCGGCTCTACGTCAGTTGTGGATTCTCGTTATCACAGCTCATCGGCGCGGTTTACCTCATCACCAACCAATTGATACGTAGCCATATTTACGTCTATCACCGTACTCCACGACGCCGGCCCACGTCCGCGGGTGGGGCGGAGGTCGGTTTATCGTGGCCTAACTGATATATAGGCATATTTACGTTTGTCCTGTGTATGACTATGTAGTTGTCGGGGCCGGCGTCGTAGGTATGGCGACTGCTTACCATTTGAAGAGGCTTTCGCCGGGGTCGAAGGTGTTGGTGGTGGATCAACACCCAGGCGTGGGGATGGGAGACACGGCGAGGTCCGCCGCCGCTTTTCGGACGATTTTCACCTCTTGGATAAATAGGGTGTTGTCAAAGACCAGTGTAGACTTCTACCGGGAGGTGCAGAGAGGGGGTGTGGATCTCGGCATGGAGTTTGTGGGTTATCTCTTTCTCGTGCCTAGAGAAAACGCGGTCTTGATGCAGAAGGTGGCAGAGGAATTGAAAGAGATGGGCATCTCTGTGGATATATACGAGAGGTTGGAGATGCCGATTAAGCTTAGGGTGTCTGACGACGAGGAGGCAAGAGAGATGGGGCTTTCTGACGTGGCTTTTGGGCTTCTGGTGCGGGACGCCGGCATTATGGATCCCGAGAAGCTGGTGAAATACTACTACGAGGTTTATACCAGAGAAGGCGGCGAAGTCATGTTCAGGACTAAGGTGGAGTCCGTCGTCTTTTCTCCTAAGAAGCCCCTCGGCATACCCGGCGAGCCGTTTCCGTGGCAAGATGTGAAGGCCGTAGGCATCGAGACGTCGGCAGGCGTTGTAGAGGCTAGGAATATAATATTCGCAACAGGCGCATGGACGGAGAGGCTTATGGACGCCATGGGCTTCGGCCTTCCTCTCAAGCCTAGGAAAAGACAGGTGTTCGTAGTGAGAGCCACCGGCGAGTTAGAAGACTTGCTCAAGTCAGGCGTGGGGAGCGGCGCGTATTCGCCAATGATTATTTTGCCCAGGGGCATCTACCTAAGGCCGGAGCCGCGCGAGGGCACATATTGGGTAGGCGTCTCGGACCGGAGGCCGTTCCGCCTGGAGGAGCCGCCGGAGCCTGAGGAGCAGCTGTGGCGTTTCGGCATCTACCCTGTCTTGACAAAATACGTGCCGGCCTTCGAGGGACGCATGCCGCAGAACGCCTGGGCTGGCCACTACGACGAAAACGTGGTGGACTACCAGCCCGTGGTGGATAGGCTGGCGGAGGGGCTCTACGTGGCTGCGGGGACGTCCGGCTCCGGCATTATGAAGGCCGACGCCATCGGCAGAATTGCGGCTTCCCTCGCGCTCGGCCGCGAGAAGGCGGACCTCTACGGCGGGACTGTGGTGGAGAGCAACATACTGCGGCTTAACCGGTGTTTTGAAGAAGAGCGCCTTGTGATATGATCGAAGAGGAGCTGAGGAAGTGGGCGGAGGTCGCCAAAAGGAGCGGGCAGAAGGGATGGATCCTTGTAAGAGAGGGGAAAGTAGTTGGGGTGTTTAACGATAGAAGAGACGCAGTAATGGCGGCTAAGGAGCCGGGCGTGTATTTATTAATATTTGTCGAATAGTCTCAGCGACAGGTCAACGAGTAACATTTTATAAATTTAGCTTTTGAGGGATTTATGAAATTGCACGAGTACGAGGCTAAGGAGCTTTTTTCCAAGTACGGGGTTAAAATCCCGCCAGGCAAGCTGGCTCTGACGCCGGAGGAGGTCTACGCGGCCGCCAAGGAGATCGGGACGCCTGTAGTGCTCAAGGCGCAGGTGGTGGTGGCGGGCAGGGGGAAGGCCGGCGGCATAAAGACGGCGAAGAGCCCAGAGGAGGCCTACGAGCTTTCGAAAAAGATGTTCGGCATGGAGATCAAAGGCCTTAAGGTCAAGAAGCTCTACGTGACGAAGTACGTGGAGGTAGAGAGGGAGATGTATCTCTCTCTAATAATCGACAGAGCCTCCCGTAGGTACCTCTTCCTCGCCTCGCCGGCGGGCGGCGTGGACATCGAGGAAATCGCCAAGACAAGCCCCGAGAAGATCAAGAGGGTGTACGTAGACCCCTCCGTGGGGCTTAGGGACTACCACGTAAGAAGCATCGTGTCGTGGCTGGGCTTCAAGCCGGGCACCCCCCAGTGGCAACAAGCTTCCTCCATAGTACAGGCCATGTATAGAATCATGGTGGATTACGATGCAGAGCTTGTGGAGTCCAACCCCCTGGCCCTCACCAAGGAAGGCGAGGTGATTCCGCTCGACGCGAGGATAATAGTGGACGACAACGCCCTCTTTAGACACCCTGAGCTGGAGAAAGCCCTGGAGGAGGACCCGCGGGACGTGACGGAGTTCGAGGCCTACGCCAAGAAGATCGGGTTCCACTACGTCGAGCTGGACGGCGACATAGGCATAATCGGCAACGGCGCCGGCCTCACCATGTCCACAATGGACCTGGTATATCACTTCGGCGGTAGGCCGGCGAACTTCCTCGACATAGGCGGCGGCGCCAGCAGGGAAGTGGTCAGAGAAGCCGTTAAGGTGTTGTTGAACCACCCGAGGGTCAAGGTCATCTTTGTCAACATCTTCGGCGGAATCACCCGCGCCGACGAGGTCGCCTTAGGCATTAAAGACGCCTTGGCCGAGGCCGGCGGAACCGCGAAGAAGATCGTGGTGAGGATGAAAGGCACAAACGAGGAGCTGGGCAGGGCAATACTCGCGGAGGTGGGCGTGCCGCTGTTTGAAAGCGCAGAGGAGGCCGCTAAGAAGGCGGTTGAGCTGGCGAGGTCATGACAGTGCTAGTCGACCCCAACACAAAGGTCGTTGTGCAGGGCGCCACCGGCAGGGAGGGCAGCTTCCACCTGCAGAGGATGCTTGAGTACGGGACGAAGGTGGTGGCCGGCGTGACGCCGGGCAAAGGCGGCACGACGGTACACGGCGTGCCCGTCTACGACACTGTGGAGGAGGCGGTGAAGAAACACGGCGCAAACGCGTCGGTGATATTTGTGCCGGCTAAGTTCGCCGCCGACGCCCTTCTTGAGGCGGTAGACGCCGGCGTGGAGCTGGCCGTGGTCATTACTGAGCACATCCCTGTACACGACACGTTGCGGGCGGTGAACTACGCCAGGGCGAGGGGCGTTACCGTCATAGGCCCCAACTGTCCCGGCATCGTGGCGCCGCCGGTGAGGGTCAAGCTGGGCATAATGCCCAACAGCATCTACCAGACGCCGGGCAAGATCGCCGTGGTGAGTAGGTCGGGCACCTTGACCTATGAAATCTCATATCAACTAGTGCGGGCTGGGTTTGGCATAAACGTGGCCATAGGCGTCGGCGGAGACCCGGTGGTGGGGCTGGACTTGATGGAGGCGACGCTTAAGGTAGCGCAGGACCCGGAGGTGGAGGGCATAGTCGTGATAGGCGAGGTGGGCGGAGACGCAGAGGAGCGCCTCGCCAAACTCTACGCCGAGGGCGCAATAAACAAGCCGATCGTGGCGTACGTCGCAGGCCGCACGGCGCCTCCGGGTAAACGCATGGGCCATGCAGGCGCCATAGTCATGCTGGGGTCCGGCGACGCCAAGAGCAAGATAGAGACGTTTAGATCCGTGGGGATACCGGTGGCCGAGACGCCGTTTGAGGTTCCGCGGCTACTTGCGGAACTTCTCAAAAAATAGCCTTTTCCCACGTGAAATGTCAGATCTGCAGGTTTGAGGAGGCGGAGAGGAGGTGCCCGAGGTGCGGCCGGTCAGTGTGCCGCCTCGACTGGGCTGGTGAGCACTGCGTCGTTTGTGCAGAAACTCTCTGCAGGATTTGTGGAAGAAACTTCTCAAT
>JAJHQT010000064.1 GCA_020833205.1 Pyrobaculum sp. | reverse complement strand
CGTCTGGCACAGGAGCTGGGCTACCTCGCCGAGAGCCACGTCAAGGAGGTGGAAAACACCTTGACGAAGTTTAAACTCCCAGTGAGGGCCGAGGCGACCCGGGAACAGCTGGAAAAGGCCGCGGCCCTCGTCAAGTTCGACAAGAAGAGGAGAGGCGGCTACATATACATGCCGGTGGTGGTGAGGCTGGGCAAGTGGGTCTTGGAGAAGGTGAAGGTGGAGGACGCCGCCAAGGCCTTGACCTACGCGGTGCATGTTCTGCATTAGCCCCGGCAGGTTCGAAGGCAGGTTCGACGCCCCGCCCTCCAAGCCCTATTCGCAACGCCTACTGCTGGCGGCGGCTCTGGCGGAGGGCGAGGCGGCCATCAGAGGCGTCGAGTGGAGCGACGACTTCGTGGCCATGTACAGGGCTGTGCAACCCCTGGCCAGGGTAACAGCCGAGGGCCGGGACGTCTACGTGAAGCGGCGGGAGCCCGACTTCTACCGGGTCTTCAACGTGGGAGAGAGCGGCTTCACCCTCCGCACAGCCGTGGCGGTCTACGCCGGGGTGCCGGGCGCCACCGCCGTCTTCTACGGAGGCACCCTCCGAGGGAGGCCCATAGACGAGCTGGTGGCCGTCCTCAACAAGTTGACAAAAGTGGAGAAGGCGCCGGGGGCCGTCTTCATAGAGGGGAGGCGGCTGGAGCCCTTTGAGGTGGAGATACGCGCAGACGTCTCTTCTCAGTACATCTCCGGCCTGATGTACCTCGCCGCCGTGACGGGGGGCGGCGTCGTGAGGCCGGTAGGAGCCAGGAAGTCTTGGAGCTTCGTGGAGGCCACGGCAGAGGTCTTGAGGACGTTCGGCGCAGAGGTGAGGCTGGGAGAGGCCGTGGAGGTCAGAGGCGGGTTGAGAAGCCCCAGCGAGGTGGAGGTGCCGGGTGACTTCAGCCTCGCCGCCTTCCTCATGGTGACCGCCGCGGCCACCGGCGGCCACGTGGAGATACGCGGCCGCATCGCCGACGTGGATAAGCCGGCGCTGGAGATACTCCGCAAGATGGGGGCAGACGTAGTCGAAAAAGAGGGCGCCGTGGAGGTGGGCGGGGCGTTTGCGAGAGGCGTCGACGTGAGTCTCTGCGGCAACCCAGACCTCGTCATGCCGGTGGCTCTGGCGGCGGCCATGTCCGGGGAGGAGACCGTAATTAGAGACGTGGAGCATCTCCGCCACAAGGAGAGCGACAGGATATCCACTGTGTTGGACATATTGCAGAGGATGGGCGTGTCGGCTTGGTACAGAGACGGCGCGCTTCACATAAGAGGGCCTCCCAGTAGGAGAAACGTCGTCTTTTCATCGCATGGAGACCACAGAATAGGCTTGATGGCCCTGGCGGCGGCCAAGGTAGTCGGCGGATGCCTAGACGATGTGGCCCCCATAGCCAAGTCCTGGCCCACCGCGCTACTCTACTTCCGCAACTCATAAATAGACCAGCGAAAAGCCTCACGTGAAAATCGTGGTGACGGGGGGCGCTGGCTTCATCGGGAGCCATCTCGTCGACAGGCTGGTGGCCGAGGGGCATGAGGTGGTTGTGGTGGACAACCTCTCCTCTGGGAGGAGAGAGTATGTAAACAAGGCGGCGGAGCTCTACATACGCGACCTCAAGGACCCGGACTGGGGGGTCGGCATACGCGGCGACGTGGTGTTTCACTTCGCCGCAAACCCCGAGGTGAGGCTGTCGGCCACGGAGCCTGTTGTTCACTTCAACGAAAACGTGTTGGCCACCTTCCACGTCCTCGAGTGGGCTAGGCAGACTGGCGTGAGGACTGTGGTGTTTGCCTCCTCCTCCACGGTGTACGGCGACGCGGAGGTCATCCCCACGCCGGAGGAGGAGCCGTATAGGCCGATCTCGGTCTACGGCGCCGCGAAGGCCGCCGGGGAGGTCATGTGCGGCACCTACGCCAGGCTCTACGGCCTGCGGTGCCTGGCGGTGAGGTACGCAAACGTCGTAGGCCCCAGGCTGAGGCACGGCGTAATTTACGACTTCATAATGAAGCTCAAGAAGAACCCGAATGTGCTGGAGGTTTTGGGAGACGGCACCCAGCGGAAGAGCTACCTCTACGTGACAGACGCCGTAGACGCCACCATATCCGCGTGGAGGAAGCTAGAGGAGCTACAGCTCCCCTTCCTAGCCGTCAACGTGGGGAACGTAGACGCGGTGAGCGTGTTAGACATAGCGCGGATAGTCGCAGAGGTGTTGAAGCTCAAGCCCGAGATTAAGCTGGCCCCCGCGACGCCGGACGGCAGGGGGTGGCCCGGCGACGTGAAGTACATGACCCTCTCCATAGCAAAGCTGACGAAGATGACGCAATGGAGACCCACCATGTCCAGCGCAGAGGCCGTGAGGAGGACCGCGGAGGACTTGGCCAGGGAGCTATGGGGGCAGACACGGCCCTAGCGGCCGGTCTCCTCGCCGCCGTGATAATCTACACCTGGCTCAGAAGGAGAAAAGTCAACTGCCGAACTTAACCACGCGCCTCCCCAGGTGGGAGGCCTTAGGCGTCTCCTCCAGAAGCCTGGGAAGCTCCGAGAAGCTGTGGACTATGTATATGGGCTTCACGGCGCCTCTCGCCAACAGCTGAAGCGCCTCCTCTAAGTCCTTCCTACCTCCCTGTATCACAGGCAGGATCTCGACCTCTTTTAGTATCAAGAGGCCGAGGGCGACGGGCGTGGGTTGGGGGTCTACGTTGCCGATAAGCGCAATCCGCGACCCCCAGTTAAGCGACCTGACGGTCTGCTCCAGAGTGGGTCCGCCGACGGCCTCCACCGCCCCGTCTGCCCCGCCCAGCTTCTTGACCTCCTCCGAGAAGACCTTGCTGGTCACCACGTGGTCTGCGTATTTAGAGACGGCCTCAGCCTTGGCGGGGCTTGTGACGGCTATCACCTCGGCCCCGTAGGCCTTGGCTATCTGCACCGCGTGCATCCCCACGCCGCCGCCCGCGCCGGTCACCAACACCTGCATACCCGGCTTTACGCCTATCTTCCTCACGCCCCGCACCACCGTGGAGAGGACGCAAGCCGCAAAAGACGCCGCCTCAAAAGACACGCCAGGCGGGATCTTAACCAACGACTTGTGATCTACGGAGATGTACTCCGCGAAGGCCCCCGGCAGGTCTTCGCCGTAGATCTTCCTACTGCAACATAGATACTCCCTACCAGACCTGCAGTACTCACACTCGCCGCAGTACTCATACATCATCCCAGCCACTGCGTCGCCCGGCCTGAGCCCGGAGACCCCCTCCTCCACCTCCTCCACGACGCCAGCAAACTCGTGGCCAGGCGTAATCGGCAACTTAACCCTCTGGAAGCCCTGCCAAGCCAGGTAGTCGCGGTAGCAGACGCCAGCCGCGGCCACCCGCACCACCACTCTGCCTGGCGCCGGTCTGGTCCTCTCCACCTCAGAAAGAACAGGCGGCTCTCTAAATTTGTGAAGAACGTACGCCTTCATCACACGAAAGGAGCTCCAGCTTATAACTATTCCTCAGCCTCTACGGCGCGCACGCCTATGCCTAATAGACGCCTCACCACTCTGTCTACCAGCCGCACGTAGGCCCCTCTCTGGCCTATAAAGGCGCCGAACTCGCTCTTCTTGACCTGCACCAAAAGCTCAGGCCCTGCGAAGTCCACGTCCACTATATGTTTCGAAATCCAGCCCACGGGGTGCACGGCCCTGATCCACTGCTTGAAGTCCAGCGTCATCTCGACAACCCTCAGCCGGGCCCCCACCTCGCTCTCAATGTTCTTAATCCTCTCGCCGCCGCGGCCCACTAACCTGCCCAGCTGACCCTCCTTGACCACGATAAGCGCATCCGGCACGTTCTCGCTTTTGATCCCCAGAGAGTCCTTGTCGGCCCTGAACTCCACGGCCGTGATGATGTCCGCGTCCGGGGCGAAGATACGCGCCGTCTCGTATATGTAGCGCTCCGTCTCGGAAAGTTGCCTCTTCCTCATCCTCAGCTCCAGCGCGAGCTTAATCCCCCTCCGGGCCCCGGGTCTCACGATGTCCTTCACGCCGAGGTCCACCACCTCCGCCTTCTCCTCCCCCAGCAGAGCCTCCCTGAGGAGTGAGGCCCCGTCTTTCTCGACACCAGGCGGTCTCTGGAAGATGGGGTCCCCCGCCACGATGAGTCTGCTACCCCTCCCCAGCCTTATGAGCAACTCCGCGGCGCTCTCGGGCTGGACGTTCTGCGCGTCGTCTAGAAAGATCACAGACTCGTCGAAGGTCCTGCCCCTCAGGTAGGACACGTCTGTGACCACCACCTTCTCCTCGCGGAGAAGCTTCTCCACGTAGGCGCGGTCGGCGTAGGGGCCTAAGATGTCCTCTAGATAAGCCGCCGCGATTTTGTAGTACATCTCCCCCAGCCTCTCCGGCGTCAACACCTCGCCCGTGGAGACGTCCACAATAGGACGCGCGATAATGAACCTCTTCGCCTTGCCCTCCTCCACGGCCCACATGCCGTAGGCAATGCTCAAAAGCGACTTCCCAGTGCCTGTGGGGCCGAACAAGCCCACCAGCTCGTTCTCGGGGTCCTTCAACACGTTCACCGCCCTCTCCTGCCCAACCGTCATAGGCTTCAGCCTGTCGAACATGGCTACGCCACACATAATTGCTTTTAAACATTTACCCAAACACAGCCATGCAGGCGCCAAAGGTGGCCGTGGCGGCGCTGGCGGTAAAAGACGGGAAGATCCTCCTGGTGAAGAGGAAGTACCCACCCAGCGCGGGCAAGTGGAGCCTCCCCGGAGGCCACGTCGAGCTGGGGGAGAGGCTCGAGGAGGCCGTGTTGAGGGAGCTGAAGGAGGAGACGGGGGTAGACGGAGTTGTGAAGGGCTTCCTCGCCCCCGTGGAGTACATAGAGCAAGACGGCAGACAGGTGAGGTACCACTTCGTCATCTTGGTCTACCTCGTGGAGGC
>JAJHQT010000063.1 GCA_020833205.1 Pyrobaculum sp. | reverse complement strand
ACCTCTAAGGCCTCCTCTCGATTAGGTGTACGCCATTCTCATGCCGCTTTGCAAGTCTTTCCACAACAAGATGCATAATGAGTCTCCGCACGGCCGTCCCACACACGTCGCGGATGCGCACAGACACAATGGCCCCGCGCCGCTGGAGATGTCAAAAGCCGACAACTACGATGTCTATCTGTTCCAATTCCACTCGTCGGACCGGAGCCGCGTGGAGCTCGCGGCCCGGCTGCTGAGGCTTACAGGCGTCGGCGCCGAGGTGAGGAAAGTGGGCGATGGAGGCGTGTAACGCGTCATAGCCACCACCGACAGGCTGGCGGCCGGTCGCAAAGAGCACAGAGACGCCATAGAGAAGTGGCCGAAGGGGCCTGCTGTGCCGATGCGCACGGAGGTCTCCAATTTAAATTGCCGCGTAAACGCTGGTTATTTAACCTCCGGCGGCCTTAGCCATATGTTTGGTCTTCTGCTTCTGCTGATCAACGCCACAGCGTCGGCCGTGCCCATATCCACAATACCCTTCGTCTACGCCACGCCGCTTGGGGGGTGCGTCAACTTCTCCGCATACCTAGACCCGCTCTCTCCTTGGGGCATTGCGTCGGTGTATGCGGTGGGAAAAGACGGCGCATTGACGCAGCCCACGTTAGACAAATATCCCACGCCTAAGTACGTGCGGGGTTACGTATGTGGAGACTTTCTCTCAATAAAGATAGACAGATGGAGAAGCGTGGGGCCTCTCGTGCCCATTACTGTGAGGGGCGAGGACTCCGCCTATCTGTACGTCGGCGTGCCGTACGAGGTCAACGGAACCGCCATTGTGAAGGTGAAGTCATTTACGCGGCCTCAGGTAACTGGCCAATTTGTCTACAGGGTGGCCTCCGCCGAGTCGTTCGGCGTATACGCAGAGGAGTACGTAGTATACGGCGTGGCGCAGATATCGGGATACGGCATCGCCAACATCACATACATAAGTCTCAGCGGCGATAGGCCGGACTACTATGTATACGTGCCGACAAGAGGCGTAAAGGTGGATGGCGTCAGGCCCTGGACGCCGGATTTCCACCTACTTTTTGCGCCGAATCAGACAGAGGTCGTGGGAAAACCTCGCGTAGTGGTGGAGCAAATCTCCGTGCCTGTGGTCGGCGAGTGCTCGGGTAGAGCTGCCGTGGTGAACCCGTTGGAGAGGCCGCTGAGGATATACGTTAAGCTAGATACAGGCGAAGAGTACACTCTCTCCTCCTACTACCTGCCAGTGAACATAACCACCTGGAGGTTCCGCGGGGCTGTCGCCAAAACGGTCGACGGCCAGAGTCTCCCGGTGTATGCAGTCTCGACAGACGACGGGTCGCAGGTGGGTATGTGCGTAGTGGAGGGAGCCAGCTACTACGTCTACGTAAAAACGAAGGAGTCGGTCTACAAATACCTAGCCCAAGTGTCTGGCGGCTTCGTCGAGGCGTATACAGACCTAGTAAGGCCTAAGGCGGCTCTCCCAAGTTTCAACGTCACGGTGGAGCCTGAGGTGGCCAAGATGGGGTCTAACGTCACCGTGAGGATCTACTACAACGGCACGTTAGTAGCTGAGTACATAAGGAAGGCGTCTCCCACACTCTTCATCAACGCCTCCTCATTTTTCCACGAGGTCAAGGTAGTAGATGTACTAAGCACGCCACTTTCGCGGTTTGCGATATATGTGGGAGGCCTTAAATTCTACGGCGTCGACGGAGTCGCCCGCATCATCCCGGTGGACACAAACGCCGCCGTTGAGGTAAACGGCGTGAGATACCTCGTCCAGTTGCAACCAGAGATAAAAATACCGACTCTCACCAAGGAAAGCTTCCTCAAAATCGCGGCGGCGGCAGCTGTGGTCGGCGCCGCCGCGGCCTTCGGCCTCAGAAAGAAGGAAAAACCGGTGGAGAAAGGCGGAAGAGACCTCGTGGAGGTCTAACTTTTTAAAACACAGCACAGATTTTCTCATGATGACGGGATTCTACCTGAGAGGTGATAGAGCCTTCGAATACTGACGTTTACGCTTTGCGGGGCACAGAGCTTATGCGACGGCTCTCAGACGGGGGATTAGAGGTCTGACAAAACTTTTTTAAGGCAAATGGGTCTGTTTTCCAATGTTGCTCCAGGCTACCGGCTACGACCCCATGTGGTATCTGTTGTCGATATTCATATGGTTTGCGCTGATCTTCATGTTGCAGGATCTACAGATGTGGCGTTATCTAAGTCAAGTAAGCGGCTTCCTCACATACCTAGGCCAGCTTCTCAACACCGCTTCTGCCAACGTGCTTTCTGCCCTTGAGAAGACCAAGAGACGGGAGGTCTCAAGATCTGAGCTGGAGTCCACGTTGAAGAAGATGGTGGATTTCGCAGTGATTGAGCCCACCGCGTTGGATCCCAGCGGGATTGTGCCGAAGTATAAACACATCCTCAACACCTATGTGGAGACCTACGAGCACGAGATCGGCAGAATTGTGAACGACGGCATTACTGTAAAAAACATGGCAACTGCGGTGGAGGCGCTTAGGTACATGAACTTCATATATAAAGTCGTTGACCACTACTACAAAACTGCCAAAAAATATAAGGCCTTCTACCTAGTAATTCAACTTACCATGCTACTGCCGCTGTTGAAAGAACTCACGGACACTGTGAACGAGGCGGTTAACTCCTTCATCAAGGGGGTCCCCATAGGCGACAGCGCCGGGCCTCTTGTGGCTTATAACGTGTTGAGCCAGTGCTGGGCGCCCACGTATTACTCCGCCGTTAAAGACACCGTGGTGGCTGAGTGCGACTACCAGGGGAGGAGGCTATATGTAATAAAGGCGGAGGGTCCCGGCAGCACCGTGGGAAGGCTGGACGAGGCTGTGGAATATGTCTTCAACAAGCTCAACGCCAAACCCAAGTACATAGTAACGGTAGACGCAGCTCTGAGGCTTGAAGGCGAGAAGACGGGAGAGGTGGCTGAAGGAATTGGAGTAGCCATGGGCGGAGTTGGAGTTGAGAAGTTCAACATAGAGAGCTACGCCACGAAATACGGCGTACCTCTATACGCCTTCCTCATCAAGATGCGTCAGTCCGAGGCCCTGACCACAATGACCAACGACATATACAACGCTGTACAGCACACCACCAAGAGAGTGTTCGACTTCATAACCACCAACGTCCAGCCCGGCGAGTCGGTCCTCCTCATCGGCGTAGGCAATACAGTCGGCGTGGGTCAGCCCCCCGCCGGGGCTTGAGAGTTATCTTTTTAAAAGTCGGTGTGGTGAGTAGCTGTGAGGCTTAGGGCTCCGTTTCTCAGGATAGTTCTGCGGAACGCCTATATGGAGCTTGAGCTTGAAGACATCGTGGTCTTCGCCGAGGTCAAGAAAAGAGGGCTCTACGCTGAGATATATATGGGCGACGTGGGATATATATACGAGAAGGGAGATTGGCACGCATACGACGGCGAGGGGAAGCCTAGGTTGATAACCCCCCAGGATGCAGAGAGGCTTAGAAAACTGGCGAAGAAGCTGGCCACCTTGCCTAAATACCGCGTGTTGGAGCAACTCGTAAAGGCGCTCTCCACAGCCGAAGCGGAGGTCAAGGCGTAGTACGCTCATATTACCTGCAAATGACCTTTATTAACGTGGAACATCTAGAGTCTCATGCCGAGGAGCAAGAGCCAGGACAAGATGTCGTTAATCTCCGTCCACGTGCCGAAAAAGATGCTTGAAGAACTCGACGAGCTTGTGAGACGTGGGATATTCCCCAACAGAAGTGAGGCCATAAGAGCCGCGTTACGCGACCTCTTATACAAAGAAGTTTTCAAAGCCAAGGTGCCCAGAGAAGAGGAGAAAGAGGAGGAGCTACCTATTTCTCTACTAAAGGGCAGATAGGTCCGCAATCTCTTAGATTTTCTACCCCACTCCACACGCCCGTTTTATATATTAACAGATCTTTCCAAAGTGCTATGATAATTGTGCCGCCCCTGATGTATGAGGTCTTGAGACGAGCCCAGGAGTTCGTCTCGCTTGACGACATTGCACGAGAGCTAGGCCACCAGCCAGAAAGCCTAATGAGGTACGTGGAGGAGGCCAGGGCGAAGGGGCTGATCCAAGTGGAGAGGAGAACCGTCGAGAGGTATGAACTCACCGAGGAGGGGCGTCGAAGAGCCGTTGAGGGCCTTCCCGAGCTTAAACTCCTCAGAGGCGCCGTATGCGCCGAGGGGAAATGCGTTGTGGACCTCACACGGCCCGAGGCCGACATAGCCCTAGCAAACTTGGCTAAGTTGGGAGTAAGGCCGAGGGGTCGAGTTCTGGAGCTAGACGAGGAGACCTACCGACGGCTACTCGCCGCGGTAGAGGAGAAGCAGAAGTTCCTCAACGCTCTGGACGCCGCTCCGCGGGAGGTCCTCCAGGAGTTTCTCAAGAGGAAGCTCGTGAGGAAGACAGAGCGGACGCTTGTCTACGTAAAAGCCGCAGTGCCCCTAGCCGCGGTCCAGCCGGCCGAGGTCAAGACAGCGCTGACAAGCGAAGACATAGCCACCGGCAGATGGCGGAGCTACTTCCTGAAGCCCTTTGACCTAAGCGTAGAGCCGCCCGAGCACCCCGCTCCTGTGCCTCACTTCTTCAACGAATTTCTAGACTACGTAAGAGAGGTCATGGTGGGGCTCGGCTTCGAAGAAGTGAGAGGCCCCCTCCTCGAGGTGGAGTTTTGGAACTTCGACGCCTTGTTCCAGGCCCAGGACCACCCCGCCAGAGAGGTACACGACACCTTCTACGTCAAGTGGGACGGCCCCCTGGAGAAGCCGCCTGCAGAGTTCATAGATGCCGTTAGACAAGTGCATGAAGAGAAGTGGGGCTATAAATGGAACCTCCAGAAGGCGCTGAACCCAGTCTTAAGGACGCAAACCACCGCCACCACCATCCGGGCGCTGGCCGAAAGAGGAGAAGGTCAGTACAAAGTGTTTACAATCGGCAGGGTGTTCCGCCCCGAGAAGCTAGACCCCAAACACAGCATGGAGTTCCACCAGCT